>UQGR01000023.1 GCA_900540705.1 uncultured Mollicutes bacterium | reverse complement strand
CGAACAAAACAGAGGCAGGCGATGGCTGGACAGCTGATGGTATTGAAATTAAATCCGGCTGGATTAATGCTGGTCAAATGCTTGGAATTGGCTATATGGTGACTGAGGATGTTCCAGTGAATGCCCGGATTCGCTTTGTTGGAGGCGTAGAGTCTACCAGATTGGCTTTACGGATCGGTGTTAAAAATCAAGAGGGTGTACTTTACGGCAATCCATCCTTCCATGGGACAGATACCAACGTCTTGGAAGTGACAGTGAATTATGAGCTTAAGGCAGGAGATACAATTTATTTTATCTTCTCTAATGAAGCTGGTTCTAATGCGGATGCCTATCCAAATGGTGAGTTAAATATTACCCTAAAACAAAATGATTCCTTTAGAAAGAATTTTTCAACAGAAGCTTCAGATGGCATCTGGAAATATGGTTCTGTTGCCTATTCCTGGGGAGACCAAGAGAATTTTGATTTTACTGCCTTGACGAACAAAACAGAGGCAGGCGATGGCTGGACAGCTGATGGTATTGAAATTAAATCTGGCTGGATCAATGCTGGTCAGATGCTTGGCATTGGCTTTACTGTAGCGGAAGATATAAAGCTTAAAGCCTTGATTCGGTTTGTTGGAGGTGTAGAGTCTACCAGATTAGCTTTACGAATAGGGATTAAAAATCAAGAGGGTGTCCTCTATGGTAACCCTTCCTTCCATGGGACAGATACCAATGTCTTAGAAACAACGGTAGAGTATGAGCTTAAGGCAGGAGATACGATTTATTTTATCTTCTCCAATGAAGCTGGTTCTAATGCTGAGGCTTATCCAAATGGAGCTTTAGACATACTCATTTTTTAACTAAGCATAGAAAAACTATAAATAAGGTGGTTTTAATTTGAAACGTATAGGGGTTTTAAGAAAAATTAATATTTTGACTATAGGTTTGATTTTGACTGGAACGTTTTTAGGCTTATCTAAAGGTGGGGTAAAAGCTCTAGCCTTGGAAAATACGATGTATGGAGAAGCCTATCGAAATCATCTTTCCTATTCCCCACAGAAGGGCTGGAATAATGATCCAAACGGATTGGTGTACGTGGATGGAGTATATCATATGTATTATCAGTACAATTGGGATCAACGGTCCTCTACAACAGATACGGTCTGGGGAAATATGAGCTGGGGACACGCTACTAGCACTGACTTAGTTCATTGGGAGGAGCATAAGGTTGCCTTACCAGCCTATCAGGATGTGGACCAGCAGTGGTATGGAATGATGTTTTCGGGAAGTGCAGTTTACGATGTCAATAATACAAGTGGTTTATTTGAGGTCAAAGAGGATGGAACAATTCAGGATGGCCAAGGAATTGTGGCAATTCTTACTCAGCCTACGGATGTACAAAGACAGATATTGGCCTATAGCTATGATAATGGAGAAAGCTTCCATATCTATGGGGAAATTCTTGGGGCAAACTGTGAAGGAAGCCTTGGGGATAATGAATTTCGCGATCCTAAGGTTTTCTGGAGTGAGGAACACCACAAATGGCTGATGGTAGTTGGTGGGGGAGCCGTAAGAATGTATGCTTCCTCCAACCTAAAGGATTGGGAGTATTTGGGACAAACCGGTTTTTGGGGAGAATGCCCAGATATTTCCTGCTACACAGTGGATGGAGAAAAAAAGTATGCACTCATTATATCTCCTGAGGATAAGCCACAAAGTCACCGATTTAACGAGACTACCCGTAAGGAATTCTTTTATCCTGCAGAGTATTATACGGTAGGAGATTTAACTGAAGAGGGTTTATTCGTTTCCTCCCAGCCTTTAAAAAGACTCAGTGAGGGAGTGGATAGCTATGCTTTTCAATCCTTCAATCATAGTCCTGATGGTAAGGTTTATGGGGTAAGCTGGTCTGCCTGCTGGAAGAATGTGGATAGCTATAAGGATATCCGAAAGACCTATAATGGAGGAATGACGATAGCTTGTGAGCTCACTTTAGAAAAGAATTCAGATGGATATACTATCCTAAGAAAGCCAGTAGAGCAATTTTCAAATTTAAGAACAGAGAAGCTTGCAGAATATGATGGGGTTTTAAAACAAGGAACAAATGCTTTCAGCGATGTTACTGCAGATATTGCTGATTTTGAAATAGAATTTGATTTTTCTAACAGTACTGCAAATAAGCTTACTTTAGAGCTTCGTAAAAGCTTGGCAGAAGAGATTTGTGTTACCTATAATAAAGAAAAACAGGAGCTTATTTTTGATAGAACGAAAAGCTCCCTCCTTGCAGAACATACGCCGTATTACAATTGGAAAAATGTTTTAAAGAATGTGGAAGCAGAAGATAACAAGCTTTCCTTACGAATTTTACTGGACCGAGCCTTCATCAGTGTTTTTGTAAATGGTGGTCAGCAAAGTATTTTCTCTGCCGTATTCCCTTCTGCCGTTTCTAATGAGCTGAGCCTAAGAACTGATGCTGATATCCATTTAAAGACAACAGTCCACAAGATGGCTAGTATTTTTGGGGAAGTGCTGAATCAGGATGCCTTACTAGTAACCTCCCAAAAGCTAGATTTAACGGTTTTAGAAACAAAGAGAATCGTAACCTCATCCTATGCTACGGATGTAGAGGTAGTATATTCGATTCTAGAAGGAAAAGAAAATATAGAATTATATCAGGATGGAAATGTTGCTTTTGTAAAAGGGGTTCAGCCTGGGGTTGCTAAAATTTTAGCAAATGCAGAGGAAATCCCAATTTACATCTATGAGGATGGCTTAGTTAGTGATGTAGACTATACCTCCTCCTTATATGGATATTCCTATGAGACAGATCAAGGATTGGTCGTAGAGTATCCTCAGGATGCCTTCCTATTTAGTGAACAATATGTAACAGATTTTACATATGAAGCCTCCATAGAAATGAAGGAGAATGGACAGGCCGCTGGGCTTTTATTCGGATTGAGTGAAAACTGTTTTGACTATGTAGTTGCTACAGTAGATTTTAAAGATAATCTAATTAAGCTTTGGCAAGCAGGTATTGGGGATTTAAAGGTCATAGAGTATGATTTTAAGGGGAATCGTCATTGCAAGTTATCTGTTCAGGTAGAAGGAAAAACGATAAAGGTAATGGTGAATGAGGAAAAAGCTCCTGTACTGACCTATCTTTTTGAGGAATATACGGGTGGCAAATTAGGACTCAACGTCTATAATGCAGGAGCCATATTTAATCACATTACCTTAGTTCAGGAAAATTCTTTTGAATTTGATGGTACAGCTTCCTTAGAGTTTATGATAGAAGAACCAATCGAAAAAATTGTGAATATTACGGACCATAGCTACAGATTAAAGGAAAATGAATATACAGTAGACCAGGGGAAAGTAAAGATATCTAAGGAGTATTTATGTACTCTAAAAGCAGATGAGACCTATGTATTTCGAGTAATTACTTCCACATCATGGAAGGATAAAATAGTAAGAACCAGCTTTACCTCTTCCAAGCTTACTTCAGAAAAAAAGGAATATTCTAACACTGAAGAAATCACCTTTATATTGGATGGGGCAAGCACTATTCAATCGGTTTACTTAGACGGCCTTCTTTTGGAAGGTTATCAGATGGAGGGAATGGTTGTTTCCCTACCTAAGGAAATCATCAAAAACCTAGTTAATGGTTCTCATACTTTGACCATATATACAGAAAATGGACGACCAGAGGTTCAGTTTACGATAACAGAAGTCTTTGTAGCTCAGCCTGATGATGCCGAGGTGACAAACCATATCTTTTTCTATGTCGATATTGCCATTTTTGCTTTCCTAATCCTAGGATATAGTGCATTTTCCATTTATAAGAGAAGAAAACAAAAATGATGGAGGTGGGAATATGAATCAAGCAATTTTAGATTTAAATAATGAGAATTTAAATAGAGATGAATTCACCAGTGATATGCTTATGATGCCTAAGCATTCGAAATGGGACAAATGGAAGGCAAACTTTAAGAAAAAGGGCTGGATTCTCCTATTTATAATTCCAGCATTACTCTATATCATTCTATTTTGTTATGTTCCTATGTATGGAATACTGGTCGCCTTTCAGGATTACATTCCTGGAGATAGTATCATCGGTTCAGATACAAAGTGGGTTGGCGTTGAAAACTTTAATACCTTCTTTTCAAATCCCAATTTTGGAAATTATTTTTTGAATACCTTTCTATTATGTATTCTTGGATTTATCGTCGGTTTTCCACTTCCGATTATCGTTTCCTTACTGCTGAATTCCTTGACAAAGAAGAAGGCGAAGAAGGGTTTTCAAATCCTCTATTACGCTCCTCATTTTATTTCTCTAGTTGTGTTAGTAGGTATGATGAAGCTGATTTTTGGTTCTGACGGCTTACTAGACCAGCTGAGCATCAAGATGGGTGGAGATGTCAATGGACTACAGCTTTTTTTAGATGCGAATGCTTTTAGGCCTTTATTCATCTTTTCAGGAAACTGGCAGGATTTTGGCTGGTCAGCTATCATTTATTTGGCAGCCTTAGCGGGAGTTGACCCTGCCCTACATGAGGCGGCAAAGGTAGATGGAGCATCTCGCTTTAGAAGAATCTTCAGTGTAGATTTACCAGCCATTGCGCCTACGATTGTAATGCTGATGATTTTATCTGTGGGGAACCTGATGAGCTGTGGATATGAAAAGGTTCTATTGATGCAGACGGGTGGAAATATTGAGACGAGTGAAATTTTATCTACCTATGTATATACCTATGGTTTGTTGGGTGGACAATATGGAGTTGGTACAGCCGCTGGATTATTTAACTCCGTGATCAATGTTGCATTACTGATTCTTGCAAATACAGTTTCAAAGAAACTTTCGAATCACAGTATGTGGTAGTAGGAGGGTAAAATGGAAAATTTAGATTTAAAGTCATTAAAGAAGAAAAATAAAATCAAAGGCAGTAAGACAGATTATATCTACTATGCCATCTGTTGGTTCATTCTAATCCTTCTAGCCATTATCGTAATCTATCCACTTTATTACATTGTTATTGCCTCTATTTCAGACCCTGATGCCGTTATGACAGGAGAGGTTTGGCTCTATCCAGTGAAGGTTACCTTTAGTGGATATGCTAAGCTGTTCCATAGAGATGACATCTGGCGTAGCTATTTTAATACATTAGTGTATACCCTATTTGGTACCTTGTTTAACATAGCCCTGACCATTCCAGCAGGCTGGGCCTTATCTAGAGACTATTTACCTTTTAGAAAGGTGATCATGCCCTTATTAATCATTACTATGTTTTTTGGTGGTGGACTTTTACCCTATGTGATTTTATGTCGTAGTCTTGGTCTATATCAAAATCCTTTGATTTTAATTATTGGTGGTGGTGTGAGTGTCTACAATGTATTCATGTGTAAATCCTTCTTTAGCTCTAATGTTCCAACAGAGATGCTGGAGGCTGGACAGATTGATGGGGCAGGAGAAATCCGTATTTTCTTTGATTTGGTCTTACCTGTTTCAAAATCCATCATCAGTGTTATGGTACTATTCTACGCAGTAGGACACTGGAATAACTATATTGATGCTTATATCTTCAGTATAGAGGAACAATTCTATCCGTTACAAACGGTATTGAATGGGCTATTGGACGCAACTAGCGGTGGAGAAGGAGAGGTTGTTTTAGAACAATTGAGAATTGCAACCCAGTTAAAATTCACATCCATCATTGTTTCAACCTTGCCAATTTTAATCATATATCCTATGATAGAGAAGCACTTTGGACAGGGTGTGCTTGTGGGATCATTCAAATAAAGGAGGACCATATGAGAAAAATTATTATCTATATCTCCGTCCTTGTATTCTGGTTGACTGGTGTAATTTTATTCTGTAATTTAGGAAAGACAGATAAAGCTGGTGATGACCATGAATTTACAGTCCTTTCTGTCAAGGAGGATGCTGTAAAGGATTATAATAGTATGCCAGTATTTCAAAAGCTAGCAGAAGAAACTGGAAAGGATGTTTACTGGATTTACAATACCTCTATGCAGTATTCCAACAATCCTGATCCTGTAGGAATTAGCGGCATTGATGCGATATACCATACGGGATTTTCCAGCTTGAAGCTTTATAATTATGGCAAGCGCAATAGAATTGTCGCTATCGATAAATATTTAAAATACATGCCTAATTTTAGTAAGATTTTAGAAAACAGATTAGATATTAAGGAGGCTATTACTTCTCCAGATGGACATATCTATTCTTTACCGAGAGTAGAGGAAATGGGGCTAAAGGCTTATCCAAATATCTTATTTATCAATAAAAGGCTTTTGTCTCAAATGATTAGCAATGGGACTATGCCAGTAAAAAATCTAAAGGAAACGGATCTGGTGGATGGCTTAGACCTTTCTAGAGATGAATTTAAAGAAATTCTTAGAGTCTTCAACCAAATGGAAGGCATCGTTCCCTTGAATTTTGTCAGCAACAACTGGCAGGGAAATGAATCTGATTTAATCGCTTCCTTTGGTATTGCTGAAAATAGGGAGCATAAAACCATTGTAAAGGATAAGGTATCCTTTACGATTACAGAAGAAAACTGGTTCAATGCTATTGTAGAGCTAAACAACTGGTATAGTGAAGGCTTAATCCGTTCCGCATCCTTTACTCAGGACCAGGATACCTTTTTAGCGAAGGGACAAAATGGTTCCTACGGAGCCTTTTACTGGTGGGAAAAGGAAACCGTTGTCGCCAACCCTGAGGACTATATCATCGTTTTACCTTTGAAAAATTCTGATGGAAAACGCTATGTAGGTGTAAGCAACGAGCTTGAGATTGAAAAAGGGGAATGTGTCATTTTAGAAAGCTGTGAGGATAAGGCTGGACTACTTTCCTATTTTGATAAGTTCTTTGAAGCAGAGTATTCTGCCCAACTGAACTATGGATCCATCGAGGTTGGAGCCTTTAAGAGCGAAAAGGTAGATGGCAAGCTAATTCCAAATGATGACCATGGAGTTCAAAGTGCAGACGATTTTCGTATGAAAAATGCTCCATATGGTGTACTGTATCTTACGCAAGAAGAGTGGGATACTTCTGTGGAAATGGAAAGTCGTGCAAAGCTCAGACTAGAACGGCTCAACACCTATATTAAGCCGTATTCCTATGAGGAAGCAAAGGGGATTCCTAATTTGAATTATACAGTAGAAGAACTGAATCAGCTCAATATAAGTGAGTCATCCTTAGGAAACAACATCTTAAACTGGATGACTAAGAGTATTACTAAGGAAAAGCCATCCAAAGAGGATTGGCAAAGATTTTTAGAAAATAATCGGAATGCGATCGACACGATTCTTAGAATCAATCAGGATGCCTATGACCGCTATTTATCCGCTACTCAAAAGTAAAGTATAGGAACAGGAGGAATTGACTTGAAGACACAGATTGTTGGAGACTATCTATTAGAATTTTTTGTGATTACCCTATTGCTTCTTTTATCTTTGGCTTTAGTTATTCCTTTCATTCCTATGGTGGTAGGAATAACAGGCTATATTAAAAGAGATATTCATTCTCGTAGATTTAAAGATATTTTCAGTACGCAAAAAGAGAATTGGAAAATTCTTATCTTTTATACCTTGTTTGAACTTACGATTCTAGTTGTAGCTACTTTAAACATTTATTACTTTAACCAGCATCTTGAAGCTGCAACCTACTTTATTTTAGTAGTAAGCTATATCGCTTTCCTCATTGGTATAGTTTATTTGGTTACAGCTCCTACCATCATCGTACATATGAATGTAACCTTTCGTCAGCTGCTATTTAATGGATTTATGCTAATCTTTGGAGGTATAAAAAATAGTCTATTGGCTTTGGGAATGCTAGTTTTAATCCTAGTATTGATTTTATATTTCCCTTATGTTGTTCCATTTTTAGGATATTTTGTTTTACTTGCTTTACAAAAGCTGATGATGAAGAATTTTAAAAAGCTCAAGGCCAAGGTTTTGGGAGTAAGGTATGAGGACTTAGAGAAAAAAGAAACTGAGGATGAGTATGTTAAAGAACTGCTCAATCTATAGGAAAGGAGAATGCCTATGAAAAAGATATTCTTTTCATTGTGTGCCCTGCTGTTATTTATGACAGGGTGTACAAGTACAGAGGAAAATACAGCTCCAGTCATTGAAGGTGCTTCAGGGATTGAGTGTATTGTAAATACTACAGTAGATTTATTAGATGGTGTAGTTGCCTATGATAAAGAGGATGGAGATATCACTCCTCATATGGAAATCCATGTTTTTCCTGAAGTACAGGTTTGGGATGGCTATGCCATATTTGATAAGGCAGGAAATTACAAAATTACATATGGGGTAGAGGATAGTGCAGGTAATTCTGTAGAAAAGCTGGCAGATATCACAGTATCTGATCGGGAGCTTTATATGGATTTTGCAGGTGTAAATGGATTTTACACTAAGGTCTCTGGACATGCAGTATTAGAAAATGGTGGAATGAGAAATGGTAAATATTCCGTTGTTGCTAGAGATTGTGAGGTAGCAGAGGATGTGGCTATCCAGCGCGTTTTTGAATTGGACAAGGGGACAACCTACACCTTTTTCTATACGTTATCTTCTGAGACCTCTGGAAGGATTAGAATTCTCATTGATGGAGCTTTGGCAGATGAAAAAATGATCGCTGCTGGAGAAAATACCATAAGCTTCACCTACGATACCAAAGTAAAGAATACAATTACTGTAGCTCTATTGCTTGGCGGTTTAGGAGAAACAATTTCCTGTGAATTGAAAAAGGTATCCACGGAGTGCGCACAGGAGGCAGGACTCGTTGAACTAGCTAAAGGCTTCTCTGTAGCTGGAAGATTTGATGGAACTGCCAAGGGCAATGCCTATGCTATCCAGGATGGTACTGCTGCCAAGCTTGAAATTACACAGTCCTCTGCTGAAGCCTGGCAGGGTGGTATGTTTCTAGAACTAAGTATTCCAATGGAAGTAGGAAGGGAATATGTGGTTTCCTTTGAGATTTCTAGAAAGGAATCCGCTTCCTGTGTCGTATCCTTACAAAATCAACAATGGGATGAAAAGAAGTATGGAGATATTTCCATTGAAGGAGATCGTCCTGCGACTTCTCATCGGTATGCTTTTACGGTGACAGAGGAGAACAAAGGCTCTCTTTGGCTATATGTTCAGTCTGGCAAATCTGTAAATGAAATTATTCTTTCAAATTTAAGCGTTCAAACCATTCTAGAGGGTACGAAAAAGGAGGAGTTTCCTTTATCCGACTTTATAAATTCCAATGAAGGCTTCCAATGTGAGCTGGAGACCTTTGCTGGTGGATTTAAGTATTTTATTGAAGCCTTTGGGGAGATAGATTATCAACAAAAAATTACAAGTCCAGTATTTTACTTAAACGGCAGTGGTAAAAATTTTGTAATCTCCTTTAAGGCGAAGGCAACCAAGCCAACGGAGGTTGTATTTGCAGCACCTTATGCAGGAGGGTGGGACCCAACCTGGGTATGGCAAAAATTTACGATTACCGAAGAAGAAAAGGTGTATACCTTCTTTGGCAGTGAAGCTGGAAGCGACCGAGAAAATGTCTTTGTATGGCAATTTGGCTCTGTGAAAAATCAAAAATATCACAATGTGACAATAGAAATCAGTGATATCAAAATTTCCTATAAAAATAGTGAATATGATGGGGACTAGTATGAAAAGTTTAAATGAAATCAATGAATATGTCAGAAAAGAAAGACATAGAGTAAATCAAAAATATAGATTGAAATATCATTTAATGCCGCCAATCGGCTGGATGAATGATCCCAATGGACTCATTTATTTTCAAGGACAGTATCATTTGTTCTATCAGTATAATCCTTTTAGCTCTCTTCCAGGCACTATGCTGTGGGGACATGCCACCTCAAAGGATTTGATTCACTTTCAGGAAGAGGAAGCAGCAATCCTTCCTACCGAAGAGAATACAAGTATTTTCTCAGGAGGAGCAATTGAGGTGGATCATACCTTATGTGCTGTATACACGCTCCATTATGAGGATGATGTTACTAGAAGAGAAGAGGTTTACTTGACAAAATCAAAGGATGGATATCACTTTTCTAATCCCATTTGTATCTTTGATAACCACACCTTACCTAAAAATATCAGTCAAGCAGATTTCCGTGATCCTTTCCCAGTTCAAATTGATGATATGTATTATGTTTTTGTCGGGGGTAAGGATATAGAGCTCAACCAGGGTGTAATCGTTGTTTTAAAAGGTAAAATGCTGGAACAATTACAGTATGCCTTTACCATAGGTCCTTTTTATGAGCTAGGAGATATGGGAGAATGTCCTAGCTACCATAGAGTGGATGGAAAGGATGTTCTGCTTGTATCTGGCTGTCATGTTCAAAATCGGGATAATGACTTTAAAAATATCAATTCTAGCGTCTTTATCGTAGGAGATTTGGATTTTTCTCAAGGAAAAATGAAGGTGGATTTCATAAAAGAAATGGATAAGGGAGATACCTTTTATGCTCCTCAGTTCATCAATGGCATTGAAGAACCCATCATGATAGGCTGGATGGAAATGTGGGGAAAGGAATATCCAACCCATGAGCTAAAGCATCATTGGGTAGGAGCCTTCTCTATTCCTCGAAGGCTGTCTATTTTTGACCAGGATATTTATCAAAATCCAGTTGATTCTATTGAAGCTTGTCATAAAACCCAAAAGCTTGATTCTAAATGCTTAGATATTCAGTTTGACATAGAAGCTCACGGCAAGCTTATGATAGTGAGTAGGAATGGCAAAGTTCTAATGGGCTTAGAGGAACAGTTTTATTTGGATACTACCCAGGCAAATAATAAAAATGGGTATATTCGAAGGACGAATGAAGCTTATAAAGCTTGTTCTGTAAGAGTTTTATTGGATGTTTCTAGTATCGAAATATTCATTGCTGCTGGAAAAGAAACCATTACCAGTAGAATTTATTTGGATGGTGAATATCAAATCTCTTATGATTCTTATGTGAAGAATATTAAAATAAAAGAGGTAGGTGTATAAACAATGATAAAGAAAATAGCTTTACTACTTTTATTTCTATTATTTGGTTTAGTGGGCACTAGCTGTTCTAAAGAGGAGGTAGAATCCTTAGGAGAAAGGACCTTATATCCTGTTTCCTCCTATGAAGAAACCTTAGAAATAACGATGGGAGATGTGATGCCCTTTTATGATGATGGGATAATGAATATTTATCATCTGCAAAATAGTCGGGGATCAAATAGTATGTATTATCATCCGATTTCTAGGGTTACAACAAAGGATTTTATCCATTATAAAGATGAAGGAATTGCCATCCATTATGAGGAAAGCTATTCCTCTCCAGATGCCGCCATTGGAACTGGCTCCTTCATTAAAGATAAGAATGGCAAATACCATTGCTTCTATACTGGACATAACGCTGCAGAGGGAACAGGACTTCCCTTTATAGAGGTCATTCGCCATGCAGTTAGCGACGACCAAAAGGAATGGCAAAAGGATGAGCAATTTAATCTTTATGGGGATTGCAATGACTTTCGAGACCCATATGTCTATTTTGATGAACTGGATCAAATATATTATATGCTTGTCACCACAAGGGTCAATGGAACTGGTGTGATTAAGCAGTATGCCTGTGAGGATTTATTCTTAGGAGATAAGGACTGGAAGGATATGGGTGTTTTCTTTTGGAATGATGAGGGAAGCTACAATATGGAATGTCCTTCCTATTTGGAGTATAATGGCTTTTACTATTTAGCCTATAGTGAGCAAGGAGATAACCGCGTCACCCATTATCGGTTTAGAACCAGTCATGATGGACCTTGGAAAAAATTTGAAAGAAACAGCATTGATGCGAGTGGCTTCTATGCAGGAAGATTGGAAAGGGTAGAAGATGCGCTCTATGCCTTTGCCTGGTGTGCAAATTTAACAGGTGGCTTCACAGGAGAATTCGATTGGGGCGGCAATTTGGTGGTTCATAAGCTGGTCCAAACGGCAAGTGGCGAATTAAATGCTGTGATGGTAGACAATGTTTTTAAGGAGCTTTGCAATTCTGTTGAATATAAAACAATAGAGGATAAAAAGCTAGAAAATCTAACCTTTGCGGCTTCTGAGTTTCGTTCCGTCTGTGTTCAAAAGCTAAGAAGAACAATCACTAGAGTTAGCTTTACCTTTTCCTTAGAGGAACGGGTAGGAGACTTTGGGTTGACATTCAACGTCAAGGCAGCAAACAACCGGCTGGGTAGCTCAGTCATTGCGTTTGAGCCTACTGAAAACAGATTGTCCTGTTATAACGATGTATCTAACATCATCCGTTATGGAAATGCTCTATCCTCTGTTTCCTTCGTCTATTCTAAGAATAAGGAATATGCCGTTGATATTTTAATTGAGGATGAAATTATGACAGTATATTTAGACCATGCAGTAGCAATGACGGTCCGGTTATCGGGGATTGGCAATAAGAATTTTGCATTTTATTCAAATCAAGCTAGTGTAACGTTTGGAGGGATTAGTTTTTATGAGTAAGCTCTTTTCAATTGGTGAATTAATCATTGATTTTCAGTCTGTAGGAATAGGCTCCTTAAAGGAAACTAAGCAGTTTGTCAAAAATGCTGGTGGCGCACCTGCAAATGTCTGTGTTCAAGCTGTAAAGCTAGGTCAAAAGGCGGTATATCTAACAAAGGTTGGGAATGACGGCTTTGGAGATTTTTTGATAGATTCCTTAAAAAAGGAAAATGTGGATGTTCGCTTCATTACTAAAAGTAGCCAGTATGATACCTCTTTGGCCTTTGTAAGCTTTAAGGAGGATGGAGAACGTGAATTTACCTTCTATAGAAAAACGGCGGCAGATTTGTACTTTACGCCAGAGGATTTTAAGGAGGTCACCTTTTCTAAAAATGATATTTTAGAATTTGGAAGTGTAGCTTTAAAGACGAAAGAGGCTAGACAAGCTCACGATTATTTAATCCAAAAGGCGAAGGCCTCCGAGGCTCTAATTGCCTTTGATCCGAATCTGCGCTTCAATCTATGGGAGAATTTGGAGGATTTACGACAGGTTGTAAGAACGTATCTTTCTGTTGCCGATATCATCAAGATTGGCTCAGATGAATTGGAATTTGTTTATGGAAAAGAAAATGAGGTAGTGAAGCAGCTTTTTACTGGCAATCTCAAGCTATTATTGGTAACTTATGGCAGTAAGGGAGCTAGACTTTATTTGGCAGATGGTAGCAGCTTTTATCATCCTGGCTATCAGGTAAAGGCGATAGATACAACCGGGGCAGGAGATTCCTTCTTTGGGGCTTTCTTGGCAGAGCTTTTAGAAACAGGAATCGCTGCTTGTAACCTGGAAAATGCCTTGGATATGGCCTGTAGATGTGGAGCCTACACGACAACAGGATATGGGGCTATCCCTGCAATGGGGGACAAAAAAACAGTTTTAAAGGAGATAAAGTAATATGGCAACAGTTAAACTTGTAAACGTGAATAAGGTCTATGACAGTGGAGTTCATGCAGTTCATGACTTTAACATTTCCATAGAGGATAAGGAGTTTATTGTCTTTGTCGGACCTTCAGGCTGTGGAAAATCCACAACGCTAAGAATGATTGCAGGCCTAGAGGAGATATCCTATGGAGAATTTTACATTGATGACAAGCTAATGAATCAGGCAGCTCCTAAGGATCGAGATATAGCGATGGTATTCCAAAGCTATGCCCTATATCCTCAAATGACGGTCTATGGAAATATGGCGTATGCCCTAAAGCTTAGAAAGCTTCCCAAGGAGGAAATTGATAAGCGAGTTCAAGAGGCTGCCAAAATCTTGAAGCTGACGCCTTATTTGGATAGAAAGCCAAGAGCCTTATCTGGAGGACAAAGACAAAGAGTGGCTCTAGGAAGAGCTATCGTTCGAAGACCTAAGGTGTTCCTAATGGATGAGCCATTGTCCAATCTAGATGCTAAGCTACGTGTCGCGATGAGAAGCGAGATTGTGCGGATTCATGAGGATGTTGGCGCCACCACAATTTATGTAACTCATGACCAAATTGAGGCTATGACGATGGCCTCTAGAATCGTTGTTATGAAGGACGGCTTTATCCAACAGATTGGAGAACCTAATGAGGTGTATCTTCATCCAAACAATATGTTTGTGGCAGGCTTTATTGGTACTCCAGCTATGAATTTTATCTATGGTTCGATAGAGAAGGGGTATTTTATCCCAGATGGTACAGAAAGTAAGATTCCTTTGACCAGTGACCAAAAACAGCTTTTGAAAAACTATGAGGGACACCGCTTAGTTTATGGAATACGACCAGAGAATTTGATTTTTAGCGGCAGCTCTTTATATGAAAATGCGAAGAAATATTCTTTTAAAATGACAAAGGGAATCGTTGAAAAACTAGGAGATGTCGTAAACGTTCACGGAACCCTAGGAAATGCTAAAATCATTTTAAAAATGAGTATGAAGCATTATAAGGAGTTGAAGGACGAGGTATCTGTAGCTATCGATATAGAGCATGTCCAGTTCTTTAATGAAACCACGACAAGGGTAATTACAATGGAAGATTGTGCCTATGAAGAGGTGGAAAACACAAAGTCCTTAGAGGAGGATAATGTTGTCATTATAGATCAAAAAAAGAAAAAGAAGGATAAGAAAGATTCTCAAAATTTGAAGGAAAAGGAAGAAGAACCAGCTTCCTTAGAGAATTAGAATAAAGAAGGCTCAAAATGATAGGTTTTGAGCTTTTTTCTTTGTGAGTAAGCGATAAGACTTTCTTGTTTTATTTTAATATTTATGCTACCATAAGAAATAGAATATTAGCTAGATGTTAAGATGGAAAGGAAGTGGTATTATGTATTATGCTTGGAATCCCTGGCATGGCTGTAGAAAGCTTAGTCCAGGCTGTAAAAACTGCTTCGTTCAGTTTTTAGATCAAAAAAGGGGAAATGAAGCGAAAGGCTTTTATAAGGTGAAGACGAAATTTAATTATCCCGTTCAAAAAACAAGGAATGGAGAATACAAAATTCCTTCTGGTGTACAGGTGGGGACCTGCTTTACCTCTGATTTTTTTATAGAGGAGGCCGATGAGTTACGTCCCGCTGCCTGGAAGATGATCGCAGAAAGACCAGATGTGGAATTCTTGATTCCAACAAAGAGAATTGCCAGATTCTTAGATTGTATCCCAAAGGATTGGGAAGAGGGCTATCCGAATGTATTTATCTGTGTTTCCATTGAAAATCAAAGGCTTGCAGAGGAAAGAATTCCCATTTTACAGGCTTTACCTATCCAGAAAAAAGGTTTATTTTTAGCCCCTCTATTAGAAGAAATCCATTTGGAAAAATTTTTAGAAAAGAAAGATATTGCGTATGTCTCTGTAGGAGGAGAGTCCTATGCGAATGCTAGACCTTGCCGATTTGAATGGGTGGAATCTATAAAAAAGCAATGTGAAGCCTATGGTGTTCCTTTTGATTTTCATCAAACTGGCTCTAACTTTATCAAGGATGGAAAAGCCTATCGAATCCCTCATCATTTGGAATATGAACAAGCGAAAAAAGCTTTTTTAAAAAAATAGCTTGCTGTAAAGTATACTTTATAGTTTAAAATCAGAATCGAGGTGAGGAAAATGAAGATTTCGATTTTGGCAA
The DNA here is from genome assembly GCA_900540705.1 of uncultured Mollicutes bacterium. Lineage (GTDB taxonomy): Bacteria > Bacillota_I > Bacilli_A > Acholeplasmatales > Anaeroplasmataceae > Pelethenecus. The sequence goes on along the minus strand of UQGR01000023.1, from coordinate 15,850 downwards.
AACAGTTAGGTATATCCGTTTCTACCATCCGCTACTATGAACAGTTGGGTTTATTAAAACCTGTAAAGAAAGGCTATTATAAACAATATACTGAGGAGCATAAAGAGGCCTTAGAGCTGATTTTAAGATTAAAGGGAATTGGCTTTACGTTATTCCAGATTAAGGAGCTATTTCTAGCAGATCAGGTAGAGACTAGTGAGTTGAGTGGCGAGGAATATCATAAGATAAAACAGTTGATTCTAAATGTTTTAGAAAAGCTAAAGAAGAAGGAAAAAGAAATTTTGCAGGCGAAGGAAACCTTAAATGGGATGCTTACTAAGCTGGAGGCTATAAAGCATGAAAATCAGTAGCCTAGTGTTATTTATTTTATATACGCTTTTGATGATGCTTCCTTTATTTTCTAAGAATGTCTATGCAAAAAAAACAAGGCCATACCTAGGAATTTGTTTGATTCTTAGCATAACCCATATAATTCTATATTTTATCAATGGTTCCTACTGGTGGTTCTTATTCCTCTGTTTACTGAGCTTTCAGCTCTATGCATTAGGAAATGGAATAGTTATGAGAAAGCTTCATATGCATCACCAGCTGCTTCGCTTTATCCTTGGCAGTTTAATCTTTTGCCTCTTTGTAGTTTAATGGTATTGATTTACTTTTAGTATAAATTGTGATAGAATAAACCATACAAACTATAAAGTTGAGGTAAAGGCTATGAATATATTAGTTGTAAATGATGATGGCATTGGGGCAATCGGCATTAAAAAGCTGGTCCAGGGTCTTAAAAAATATGGAAATATTACTGTATGTGCTCCAGACCAAGGAAGAAGTGCATCCAGTCATTGTATAGTATTACATGGAAGCCTTAGCTTTGAATTAGAAAAAAAAGAGGATGGGATTTCCTGGTATAAGACTAGTGGAATGCCTGCAGATTGTACAAGACTTTCCCTCTCTTTGCTTAATACAGACTTTGATATTGTGTTTTCTGGAATCAACAATGGACTGAATGTGGGAACAGATATCATTTATTCGGGTACGGTTTCTGCTGCACGAGAGGCCAAAATATCAGGACTTCCTGCAGTTGCCATCTCTACCGATTTTGATGCTTTTTCCATTGTCGACCAGGAACTAGATGCTCTTTTAGAATATATATTTTCCAATCAATTGTATTCCAAGGATTATATCTTGAATGTGAATTTTCCTACGAAGGAATTTACCTCTTCTAAGGGGTATCAGTTCTGTCATCAGGGAACGAAGGCCTTCAAGACTAGATTTGTTAAAAATGATGCTGGTCTATATGAAAATACAGATGAGGAAATTACGTATGACACAAATCCTGAATCTGACGTGTTTTTGGCCTCTAAAGGCTATGTTACCTTTGTGCCGCTACAGGAGGAACAGACCAGCTATGAGGTTTTAAATCAATTAAAGAATAAAAAATAAGGATGCGATTTTGCATCCTTAAATTATTATATCAAGGGTTTAGCTTCGAAGAGGTCGAGTAGAACCGATTTCCTTTAGGCTATCTAGAAGCTTCATATCTGCTTCAGAAATTGTAAAATTAAATTCAAGATTGTCATAGATTCTTTGTTTGTGAATGGACTTTGGTAATGGGAGTGTGTGGTTTTGGAAACAATATCTTAAACAAAGCTTAGGTATAGTTGTTTGATATTTTAAAGCGATGGAGCGAAGTAGTTCATTATCAAGGATTTCTCCTGTGGCGAAAGGAGAATAAGCCTCTACTAGAATTCCATTTTCTTGGCAGTAGGTAGTAGTATCCTTTTGGGTATTTCCAATGAAATAACGAATTTGATTGACCATAGGCTTGACGCCTGAGGCCTCAGTAAGAGCCTTGATTTCTTCAGGATGAAAATTAGAAACACCTATCGCTCTTATTTTTCCAGCCTGATAGAGTTCGACAAAAGCCTTCCAAACCTCTATATTACCCTCCATACAATCCATTCCAACAGAAGTCCAAGGCCATGGCGCATGGATTAGATATAGATCGATATACTCTGTTTTTAAGCTAGAAAGAGATTCTTCAAAATGCTTGTATGCACCCTCATAGGTTTTGATATCTGCTGGAAGCTTGGTCGTAATAAAAATATCAGAACGATCTATGCTAGAGTCTTGGATTGCTTTGGCAATACTCTTTTCATTTCTATAGGAATAGGCAGTATCAATATGTCGATACCCAGCCTCTAAAGCCCATCTTACTGCCCAGTAGGCCTCCTCACCATCCTGGGTCTGCCAGGTTCCTAAGCCGACGGCTGGAATTTTGACTCCGTTATATAATGTAAAATATTCATCCTTAACCATGCTGCTCCTCCATTAGTTTTTTTATAAATTGTTCTAATCTATCACAGGCAGTTTCTATCGTTTGGAAATCCACACAGTAGCTTAACCGCACATAGTCATCTGCCTCAAAGCAATGTCCAGGAATGATAGCTACCTTATATTCCTTCGCAAAGCGGGAACAAAATTCAAAGCTCTTTACTCCAAATTTTTTAATAGATGGGAAGATATAGAAGGCTCCCTCTGGCTTTTCCACCTCTAATCCCATAGATAGTAATCGTTGATAGATGTAATCTCTACGCTCCTGATAGGATTTAACCATAGAAGAGGAATCATAGTCTAGGGCTTCTATCATCGCAGGTTGAATAAAGGTATTTAACGCTACAATCATATACTGATGAATTTTGCAGGCTTGCTCACAAAACTCCTTAGGGGCAATCAGGTACCCACACCTCCAGCCAGGCATTGCATAGGATTTGGAATAGGATTGACATACGATAATTTGGTTCTTCATATCCTTATATCTTACAAACCCTGGCTTTCTATTTTTATAAATAATTTGATTATACACATCATCACAAATGATATAAATCGGCTTATTTTTTAAGATATTATGTAAAATCTCATAGGTTTCATCCGTAAATACAGAGCCCGTTGGATTATTAGGAGAGGTTAAAATAATAGCTTTCGTTTTAGGAGTAATTGCTTGTAGAAGTGCATTTTCCGTAATTTGAAATTTTGATAAAGTCGTATCTATAGGTACAACCTTTCCTCCCATAAATTCTACCATCTGTCGGTACATAGGATAGGCAGGGATTGGAATGATGACCTCATCTCCTGGATTCAGCATTGTAAATAGAGCGCTAGTTAACCCTTCAGTAGAACCATGAGTGATAATGATTTCCTCTGGGGTACAGGAGAAGTCATTTACTCTCTTTTCAAATTCAACTATTTTTTTTCTTAAATCTAAAAATCCTAACGTTGGTCCATATTTTGTCTGGTGTGCTTCTAAGGCTTCAATTGCCTTGGTTGTTATGGCTTGAGGTGTATGAAAGTCAGGTTCTCCTAAGGTTAAAATGACGTTAGCCCCTACACTTCTTGCATAATCGTTAAATTGTCTGATTTCTGATGTCTCTACCTTTTCAATATTATGGTTTAATTGAATATTCATAATCAAATCCTCCTAAAAACTTGTTTGGTTTGTATTATATCATAATTTACTTAGTTTTTCCTTTAAATTAGATATATTTTTTTTAGAAACTATGATAAAATGAAACAAAGGGGTCGTTATAATGTTTCGTAAATTCCGCAATATGTTTTTAATTTGGAGTATGATTCTCTTTGGTCTTATTTGTGTTGGCTGTACAAATAGTAAAGGAGAATTTGATATGAATAATGAAAATAATCAAGAATCAACTTATTATATGGATGTAATAGATTTAAGTTCTAGCATTACATACGATTATATGAACCCAAATTATGGATTTGTTTCACTAGATAGTTCTAGTAGCTATGTTTATGTTTTTAATGGGAAACTGGTTTATGATTTGATTTCAAGTTTCAATACCATTCCAATTAATCATATTATAAGTAAAAATATAGAGCATAGCGAATTAATGAAAAAAATTATTGAGGGCATTGATGTAGAAGTTTCCTATAAATATATGAATTCAAATGCTGAAAATGATGATGCCATTGTACATTTTTATATATTGATAGATGGAACATTGGTTTTTGAGGATAATAGAAAATTAATGTTATTTTATTCAGAATCCAATGTAGTGGATTATGAAGAGTTTAAGAGTAAAGTTATTTTAATAGGAGGAAGAGGAAGCCTCTAGTGAAGATAAGGACAGCTTGGAATTGATGAGGTAGAAGTATGGTAATTACGTTTGATCATGTAAGCTTTAAGTACATAGATAGAAAAATACTAGACCAGGTTAGCTTTTCTATAACTGACACGGATAAGGTAGGGGTTGTCGGGATAAATGGAACAGGAAAAACGACCCTTTTAAAGCTGATGATAGGTGAAGAACAGCCGAAGTCAGGAACGATCATTAAAAGTGGTGGAATGCGTATAAACTATTTACCACAAACACCTCATTTTCCTAACGGAACTATCCTGTTAGAGGCTGTCCTACAGGAGAGCACAAAGGAACATCCTATTGAGGAATATGAGGCGAAGGCTATTTTAAATAAATTGGGTTTAAAACAATATGATATGGTGGTTGACCATTTGTCCGGTGGAGAATTAAAGCGACTGGCTCTTGCTAGGGCGCTCCTTACCCCCTGTGATATCTTGTTATTAGATGAGCCTACTAACCACTTAGATAATGCTATGATATTATGGCTAGAAAAATATTTGATGAAATATAAGCATGGTCTTATTATGGTTACCCATGACCGTTATTTCCTACAAAGAGTCTGTACGAAGATGCTAGAACTGGATTTTGGGAAGACCTATTTATATGAGGCTAACTATGAGGCCTTTTTACTTCTAAAGGCGGAGCGTTTAGAAAATACAAAAAAGGAACAAGCTAAGCTCAAATCTATTTTGAAGCAGGAGGCTGCTTGGATGAATAGAGGAGTAGAGGCCAGAAGAACAAAGAGTAAAAGCCGGATTGAACGCTTTGAAAAGCTCAGCAGTATTCAGTTTGAGGAAACTAAGGAGATGAGCTTCAGCTCCAAAAAAACGTATCTAGGGAAAACGCTGATTGAAATTAAGCATGGCTTAAAGGCCTTTGGAGATAAGCTTTTGTTTGAGGATTTCTCCTTTTCCCTGCAAAGAACAGACATCATTGGAGTCGTAGGAGATAACGGCTGTGGAAAATCTACTTTATTTAAAATTTTGATGCAGCAAACTCCCTTAGATGAAGGGGAGCTCATTTTAGGACAAACCCTAAAAATTGGGTATTTTTCTCAAAACCTAGAGCTAATAGACCCAGAAATTAGAGTGATTGACTACATCAAGGAGGAACAGTCCTTAATAGAAACCCTAGATGGTAAAATCACAGCCAGTGAGCTGTTAGATCAATTTTTATTTTCAGATGAACTTAAATACTCCAAGGTTAAAATGCTGTCTGGCGGAGAAAAAAGAAGACTCCAGCTGGTTCGTGTTTTAATGAAGAATCCAAATTTGCTGATTTTAGACGAGCCTACCAATGATTTAGATATTTACACCATTGAGATATTGGAAAATTATATTGAGTCCTTTTATGGTCCCGTATTGATTGTAAGTCATGATCGGTATTTTTTAGATAAGCTTTGTAATAAGCTGTTCGTATTTGAAAATCAGCGGATAAAGGAATACAACCTATCCTTTAGTGAATATCTCTCCTTGCCTAAAGATATGGAGGCTTCAGAGTCTGGGAAAAGGGAAAAGCCAAAAAAGAATAAGCTTCCAGCTGCAATTCGAAATGAAAATCAGGAATTAAACGAAGAAATTCCTAAGCTGGAAGGACAGCTTAAAGCTTTACAGGAAGAAAGTAAAAAGGATTCTACAGATTACCTTGAGCTGACTAAAATCCATACCGAAATTCAAAATCTAGAAAATTTATTAGACCAAAAAATCAATCGGTTATTAGAATTGGAGGAACAAATAGAGGCCTATGAAAATGGAAGATAAGAGAATAGAAAAGGAATATTGGAAGCCTGGGAATATGCTCTATCCTTTACCTGCAGTGATGGTTTCCTTAAAGGGAAATCCAGAGCCAAATATCCTTACGATTGCCTGGACAGGAACCTGTTGTACAAACCCACCTATGGTTTATATTTCCGTTCGACCAGAGCGGTATTCCTATCAGCTTTTAAAACAGACTGGGGAATTTGTCATCAATCTTACGACAAAGGATTTAGCTTTTGCGACAGATTATTGTGGTGTGAAGTCTGGAAAGGATACGAACAAATTTAAGGATTTGGGACTGACTCCTGTTGCTTCAAGGTATGTAGAGGCCCCATCCATATTAGAGGCTCCTGTGAATATGGAATGTAGAGTCAAGGAGATTCTTCCTTTAGGCTCCCACCACCTTTTTTTAGCTGAGGTTCTTGGGGTGACCGTGGATAAAAGATATTTAGATGAACAAGGGAAATTTCATTTACAGGCAGCTGATTTACTCGCCTATTCCCATGGAGAGTATTTTGCCCTTGGAGAAAAAATAGGGAAATTCGGATTTTCTGTTAAAAAAACGAATAAAAGAAAATGATTTATTTCAATACATTAAAAAATATTTTATAATTATTATATGAAATTGCATAAAATTTTAAAAAGCTATAGATTTTTATAGCTTTTTTTGATATGATATAAATGTTTTGGAGAGGAAGGATAATAAATGTTTAAAACAGAATATGTCAAGAGAGTATATGAAGCTTTAGAACAAAGAAATCCCCATGAGAAGGAATTTTTGCAGGCAGCCTATGAGATATTAGAATCTCTAGAGCCTTTAGTTGTAAAGCGTCCAGAAATAGAAAAAAATAAAATATTAGAAAGGTTTGTGGAACCAGAACGATTTGTTCAGTTCCGGGTTGCCTGGGTAGATGACCAAGGAGAGGTACAGGTTAACAGGGGCTATCGTGTACAGTATAATTCCTGTATTGGTCCTTATAAGGGTGGTCTTCGCTTTCATCCGAGTGTAAATGCCTCTATCATTAAATTCTTAGGCTTAGAACAGGTATTAAAGAACTCCTTAACCTCCCTACCTATGGGTGGTGGTAAGGGTGGCTCTGATTTTGATCCAAAGGGAAAGAGCGACCATGAGGTTATGGCCTTTTGTCAGGCCTTTATGACCGAGCTTTATCGCCATATTGGTGAAAATACAGATGTTCCTGCTGGGGATATCGGAGTAGGAGCTAGAGAGGTTGGCTATCTATATGGTCAGTATAAGAGAATTCGAAACGAGTCTGTTGGAGTTCTGACTGGAAAGGGGCTATCCTTTGGTGGGTCTTTAGCTAGAACGGAAGCGACAGGCTATGGACTTTGCTACTTTACAGAAGAAGCCTTAAAGGCCTTGAAGCAGGAAACCTTCCAGAATAAGGTCGTTGTTGTATCAGGCTCAGGTAATGTAGCAATCTATGCGTGTCAGAAGGCTCAGCAGCTCGGAGCTAAGGTGGTAGCTATGAGTGATTCTGCTGGTTATATCTATGATGAAAATGGTATCAACTTAGAGGTCATTCAGGAGATTAAGGAAGTAAAGAGAGGTAGAATTAAAGACTATTTATCCTATGTTCCCTCTGCAGTATACACTGAGGGCTCTAAAGGCATCTGGAGTATAAAGTGTGATATAGCTCTTCCTTGTGCTACTCAAAATGAGCTTGATTTAGAGGCTGCCAAGCAGCTCGTTTCAAATGGGGTACTTGCAGTATGTGAGGGAGCGAATATGCCGTCTACACTAGAGGCTGCCAAATACCTGATGGAGCATAAGGTAGTCTTTGGCCCAGCGAAGGCTGCAAACGCTGGCGGTGTTGCCACCTCTGGCTTAGAAATGTGCCAAAACTCTGCTCGGTTAAGCTGGAGCTTTGAAGAGGTAGATGGAAAACTAAAGGACATTATGGTAAATATTTTCCACAATGCTCATAAGACAGCTGTCAAGCTTGGAAATCCTTATGATTTATTGGCAGGAGCGAATATTGCTGGCTTTGAAAAGGTCTGTGATGCTATGCTCCAGCAGGGGGTATATTAATCGATTTAATAAGAATCAGGAGATTATATTTTTAGTAATCTCTTTTTTCTTTTTTATAAAAATATTTTTCCATAAATTGTCATCTTTTTATTTCCTATTTAGAAAAAAAATAATATAATAATATTAGTTATAATGGAGTGAATGAGATGGAATTGGAATTAGAAAACTGGATTTTAACTAAAAAACAGTTATTAAAAGAGAAAAAAATGATTAAGACAGAGACTTTGATGGCTTTGATTCACTCTTTATGGGGTGTAATTTTTCCAGGCTATAGCGATGAGATACTAGATAGTAATACATATATTGAATTAAAAATCAATTGCTTGAAGCAAAGTCTAGCCATCCTTCTACATGATATAGAAGATATTACAAAACAAAGCCTAGAGATAATTGTTCAGCAGTTTATTCATCGGTTGCCAGCGATTGATGAAACTTTAAATATGGATTTAGAAGCTATTTATGAAGGGGATCCAGCTGCCTCCTCAGCGGCAGAAATCATCCTATGCTATCCAGGACTTTATGCGATTTTTATCTATAGGATTGCCCATGAGCTGCATGAGCTTAAGGTTCCACTTTTACCAAGAATTTTGAGTGAGCATGCCCATAGTAAAACGGGAATCGATATTCATCCAGCCGCTACGATTGGTCACCATTTTTTCATTGACCATGGTACGGGTATTGTGATTGGTGAGACTACCATCATAGGAAACTATGTAAAGCTCTATCAGGGTGTAACATTGGGAGCCTTATCCTTAAAGGACGGTCAAAAGCTGAAGGGCAGTAAGCGTCACCCTACCATATTAGATCATGTCACCATTTATTCTGAGGCCTCCATTTTTGGCGGTGACACGGTGATTGGACCGAATGTGACCATTGGCAGTAATGCCTTTATCACGGAAAGTGTTCCTGAAAATAGGGTGGTCAGGGCCTCAGATAAGAGAACGAAGCTATAAAGGAGGAGTATATGAAGTACTACTTAGGAATTGATATAGGAACGAGTGGAACTAAGGGTGTTTGCTTTGATGAAGGCGGCCATCAGGTAACCTCTAAGCTTGTTGCGTATGACTTAGAAACGCCCAAGCCAGGCTATAGAGAACAAAACCCAGAGGATTGGGTTCAGGCAGCGAAGATGGTAATCCAAAAGATTTCTAAAGAGGGCTATAGGATATCTGGGATTGGACTTTCTGGGCAGATGCATGGATTGGTTTTACTCGACAAAGAGGACAAGCTTTTAAGAAAAAGCATCATTTGGTGCGATAATCGGGCGATTTTGGAGGCAGAAGAGCTCATCCGGCATTTTGGAAATGAAAAAATGAAAGCCATTACTGGCAATGAGGTTGTCGCCTCTTTTACTCTATCCAAGCTGTTATGGGTTAAAAATCATGAACCAGAAATTTATCGAAAAATTTCTAAAATTATGCTTCCTAAGGACTATGTAAGATATTGTCTTACAGGCGCCTTTACAACAGAATATTCAGATGCCTCTGGAATGCAGATGGTAAATATCTATGAGAAAAGGTATTCCAAGGAGCTGCTAGACTATTTAGAAATTACAGAGGACATGCTTCCAAAACTAAAGGAATCCTCGGATATAAGTGGCTATTTAACCTCCCAAATTGCAGAAGAGGTCGGTCTTACTCCAGCCACCTTTGTGGTAGGAGGGGCTGGGGACCAGGCAGCTGCGGCCATCGGGAATGGCATCATAGAGCGTGGAGATGTGAGCGTCGTTTTGGGCTCCTCTGGTGTTGTGTTTTCACCAATCCTAAAGGAGGATTTGGCGGACAATCAGGTTCAGGTGTTTATGCATGCTGTACCAGATACCTATCATATCATGGGAGTAACCAATGGCTGTGGGCTTTCCTATAAATGGCTAAAGGAGACGTTGTTTGAGGATAAGGAGTATAAGGAATTAAATGATTTGGCTGAGGCAATTCCTCCGTCATCTAATGGATTGATTTATCTTCCTTATTTAAATGGAGAAAGAACTCCGCATATGGATCCATTTGCCAGTGGGACCTTCATTGGCATACGTCAAAATACGACGGCTGGACATATGGTAAGGGCTGTTTTAGAAGGTGTTGCCTATAGCTTAAAGGATTGTTTTAGTTTATTGCCAAAGGGAAGATATCATATTCGCATTTCGGGTGGAGGTGCGAAGGGGGGCCTTTGGAGAACCATTATTGCTTCCTGCTTTCATGAGCCTGTAGAAAGAATTCAGCAGGCAGAGGGAGGAGCCTTAGGTGTTGCTATTCTGGCGATGGTAGCGGATGGGGTGTATCCATCCATTAAGGCAGCAACCTCTAAAATCATTCAGTCTTCAGATATTACTTATCCAAAGGAGGAATGGGTTATGGAGTATGAGAAGGGACATCAGCTTTATCAGGATGCCTATTTTAGTTTAAAAAAATTTTATGAACAAGCTTTTAAAATAGAGGAGGAGAAAGAATGAAAGAATATTTTAAAGTTGGAAAAATCCAGTATGAGGGACCAAAATCCAAAAATCCTATGGCGTTTAAGTACTACAATAAGGATGAGAAGATTTTGGGTAAGATGATGGGGGAGCATTTGAAATTTGCAATGAGCTGGTGGCATACCCTATGTGCTAAGGGCTCTGATCAATTTGGCTCTAATACGATGGTGAGAACCTTTGAGGATAGTGATCCAGTTAAGGAAGCTTTTGAAAAGGTAGATGCTGGCTTTGAATTTATGGAAAAGCTTGGTATTGAGTACTTTTGTTTTCACGACCGGGATATGGCACCAGAAATGTCGACTCTAGAGGAATCCAATAAGGTGTTAGATCAGGTATCTGATTATGTTTTGGAAAAAATGAAAGGGACGAACATCAAATGTCTTTGGGGAACAGCCAATTGCTTCAACCACAAGAGGTATATGTCTGGAGCGGGGACTAGTCCGAATGCAGATGCCTTTGCCTACGCAGCAGCTCAAATTAAAAAGGCAATGGATACCACCAAGAAGCTCGGAGGTCAAAACTATGTATTCTGGGGTGGAAGAGAAGGCTATGACACTCTTTTAAATACGGATGTCAAGATGGAGCTAGATCATTATGCCACCTTATTAGCTCTTGCCAGGGATTACAATAAAAAAAGTGGCTTGAATGCTCAGCTTTTGATTGAGCCTAAACCAAAGGAGCCAACCAAGCACCAATATGATTTTGATGTTCAGACGGTTTTAGGCTTCTTAAGAGCCTATGGCTTGGAAAAGGATTTCAAAATGAATATTGAGGCGAACCATGCGACCTTAGCCATTCATACCTTTAATCATGAATTGAATCTTGCAAGAATTCATGGGGTATTAGGTTCTATTGATGCTAACCAGGGTGATATGCTGTTAGGCTGGGATACGGACCAGTTCCCAACAAATATCTATGATGCAACTTTGGCAATGTATGAGGTTTTACAGGCTGGTGGATTAGGAAAAGGTGGGTTGAACTTTGATGCAAAGGTACGTCGTCAAAGCTTTTCTGATGAGGATTTATTCTTAGGCTATATTGCAGGAATGGATACCTTTGCGAAGGGATTACGGATTGCAGCGAAGCTTTTAGAGGACCAGGTATTTGAAAGCTTTAAGAAGGAGCGTTATCAATCTTATACAACGGGAATTGGGAAGAAAATAGAGGATAAGGCTGTGACCTTAGAGGAATTAAGCACCTATGCCTTAGCCCATGATCAGGTAGAAGGAATTTCAGGACGCCAGGAGCTTTTGGAGGCTATTTTAAACCAATATATCTATGAGGGCTAGGCGATGAAGGTTGAGTATTTTAGAGAATATAGCTCCATCTTAGGTAGAGATATGGAGTATAAGGTGTTTGGTCATGCAGGTAAACCCTGCATAGCCTTTCCTTGTCAAAATGGCCGTTTCTATGACTATGAAAATAGAGGCCTGATAGAATCTATGCGTTGGTACATTGACCAAGGGAAAATTCAGGTGTTCTGTGTAGATTCCATCGATATAGAATCCTGGAGTGCAGAAGGAAAAAATCCCCGTTGGCGCATTGAAGCTCAGGAGGCCTTCTTTAACTATATCATACAGGAATTTGTGCATAGGGTTTATGAGATTAACACCTATGGAAATGGAGGCGGAGTTGCCTCTGGAATTATGACCTTTGGCTGTTCAATGGGTGCCTATCATGCTATGAATTTTTTCTTGAGAAAGCCTGATATTTTTGATGCAGTATTGGCACTCTCAGGAATCTATCATTCTGGATTTTTCTTCAAAAATTACGCGGATGATTTGACCTTCTTAAATTCACCGATAGATACCTTGAAATGTATGGCTACTGACCATAGCTATTTAGACCTCTATCGGAGAAGTAGAATTATATTATGTGTTGGACAGGGCTCCTGGGAAGAGGAATGTCTGGCAGATACAAGAACTATGGATTTTGAGTTTCACCGTCACAATGTGCCAGTTTGGTGTGACTACTGGGGATATGACCGCCCCCACGATTGGCCAAGCTGGTTAGAACAAACCCCATATTTTCTATATCATATCTTGGATTAAAAAAAAAGAACTAGGGCTATTTTGAATAACCCTAGTTTTCTTGTTTTATAGATTCCGTATCCTTCGTTCTTTGAACGTATTTTACATATTCGTAGGTAGAATATTTTTCTGTTCTTTCTACCATAGCTTGATAAACTAAATCTCTTAGGTATTGAGCGTTTTGAATGGTATTCCATTCCTCCTTTGGATAGAAGGGGCCATCGATAAAGGTGGTTAGCTTAGGCTTTTTGCTGAAGCGTCGTTTTTGGTAGCAATTGGTTAAAGCATAGACTGGCTTGTCAAATAAGGCTGCATACTTGAAGCTTCCCTCATCAAAGGGCCGAATCTTCGTATAGAAGGGCCAAATGTGAGCCTCAGGATAAATCATTAGAAGGGCTCTTTGATTTAGCCGGTATTCCAAAGCCTTCAAAAATTTCTTCTTAAGGGAAAGCTTATCAGATAGAGGAATAACTCCTAGTTGTTCTAAAAGGAGTCGGATTCCCGGAATAGACATGGTCTCTGGAGAGGAAATAATGTAGGTTCTTTTAAAGGAAAATAAGATGTTTGGGACAAAGGCATCTGCGAGCTTTGTCGTGTGGTTTCCATAAAGAATGGCACCTATCCTTTTGACCTCTTTAATCTTTCTTTTATTTCCAAATCTTTGATGATAAATGATTTTTACTAATAAAAAAAGGACAGGCTTGGCAATACAGTAATAAACAAAATTTGCCAGTAGTCTCCAAAATATATTTTTATGGACATATTTGTATTTGGGACTTAGGGGCTTTACTGTAATATTTGTTCCTGAAAAGTCATCATTTTTCAAATCATTATAATATATAATTTTTTGTTTGTTCTTCTTCATAGCTCTCTAATGAAGTCCATAAAAATCACCTACTAGTAAAATTTTATCATTTTTAGGGGTGCTAAGCAAGAAAAATGTTAAATATACTTGATAAAAATTGAGGAATTAAGTAAAATAATAATGATAAAGGAATATGGTAAAATGGAACAAAAGAACATTTTAGAAGAAAAACCAGAGAAGAAGCCGATGAATCGGAAGAAGACCATTCTCTCTGTTTTAATCATACTATTAATAACAGCTATTGTATTTATAATATTTTTCAATTTTAATGATATCAATACGACGATAGATTTAATAAAGACGGTTGATGGAAACCATATGGGGATGGCCGTTTTATGCTTAGTATTGTATGCTGCCCTTTGGCCTCTGTCCTTATGTCTTATTGCGAAACAGAAGAAGTTTAAAACACATTTTTTGGACAATTATTTAGTAGGAGAATCTGAGCATTTCTTTAACAGCATTACTCCATTTTCTACAGGTGGACAGCCTATTCAAATCTATTTGTTTACGCAGAAGAAGGTGAAGGCGAGCGATTCAACGGGAATTATCGTTGCCAATTTTATTGCCTTGATGATTGCCACTAACATCTTTGCGGTTGCATCTTTATTTTTCTATGGAAAGTTTTCAGAGAATTTTGAAGCCTCCACAGCCTGGATGATAGGCTTAGGCTTTGCGATGAACCTTTTCACTTTGGTGTTTATGATTTTGATGGCCACTTGTAAATTTGTGAGAAATGGTCTTAGAAGAATTATGGAATTTTTTTGTAGAAATAAATTTATTGGTAAGCATTTGACGAAGGCCATTCCTGTTTTTGATACCTATTGTGCCAATGCTCAGGCTGCTGCCAAGGAGATTTTTTCAAGAAAGCTTACCTTTATTGGAGCGGTTCTTTTGAAGGGACTGGCATTGGTATTCTATTATGCAATTCCCTTTTATATTCTAAAGGCTTTAGGTGCTGATTTTGGGTATCGGTTGATGCCTTATATCATTTTAGCCTCTGCCTTTGCGATTACAACGATGGTTTGGGTTCCAACTCCAGGTGGGACTGGTGGCATTGAGTTTGCCTTTACTACCATATTTACGGCGAGTCTATTTGGTGGTTTAGATCAAAGCATTGGCTTTACAGGTATGATATTATGGAGAGCCTTGACCTATTATCTTTTAATGATTTTAAGCTTTATAGCTTATATCATCTATGAAATTTTAGTGAAGAAATGGAAAAACAAGCAGGTTGAGGATGTGCCTGTAGAGAATTAAGGAAGGGGAAAGCTAATTTTTTAGTCGTAGTAAGAAAATGATACATATTTTACAAAGCTGTAATTATAAGGTTTTTCAGGGAGTTTGCTTAAATATGCTCTCTATTTTAAAGCATACAAAGGAGCCTGTCCATTTACATTTAATGACTATGGAAATTTCCTGGTCAACGGTACCTAAGATTCCTGTTGCTTCTGCGGATCGATTAAGAGAAGTGATGAAGGAGGCAAATCCTTTAAATGAGCTAACCTATTATGATATTTCTGATCTTTTTGAACAGACCTTTAAGGATTCTCCAAATAAGAATCCTAAATATACGCCTGGAACCCTGATACGTCTGTTATCTCCTCAGGTTTTGACATGTGATAAGGTGATTTATATGGATACAGACATCATGACCTGTTCCTCCTTAGAGGCCTTCTATGAAATAGATATAGAGCATGCAGAGCTAGCAGTCTGCAAGGATTATATGGGGCGCTTTTGGATTAAAAGAGATTATTTTAATGCAGGAGTCCTTTATATTAATTTAAAGGTAGTTAGGGAAACTGGCTTATTCAATAAAGCCATTGATTTATTAGCGCATAAAAAGTATTATTTTTCAGACCAAACTGCCCTTTATAAGGCTTCTACAAAGCGAGTATATATGCCATTTCGCTTCAATGAACAAAGAAAGATAAAGGAAAATACAGTTTTAAAGCATTTCTGTAAAGGCATTCGCTATTTCCCATTTTTTAAGATTTATAATTTTAAGCAATGGCAGGTTACAAAGCTGCATAAATTCTTGAATGAAACAGGCTAAATCTTTTTTGATGGGCTTCGTATCCATATTGAGCAATTCTGCATCTTCCAATATTCTCTTGGTTTGGATGTAGCAGATGGCAATGCACTCTGAAATAGAGTTGTACTTGCTCTTAATTTGCTGCTCGGTAAGAGGTTTTCGTATCATTTTGCATCCTCCCATGGCTCGTCATCATTTAAGTCTTTCTCATCGAGAATCAAAACATAGATGAGATCCACGATATGTGGGCGAATGGTTCTTTTGAGTTCATCGATATCTTCTTTGGAATCAGCTAAGAGCTTTCTGAGCGAGCAGATTGCCTTATAGTCAAACTCCAAACAATCCGTGATGTTTCGGAGTATTCTTTTGTAATCGCCCCTAAATTCCGCTAAGCATTTTTCAATCTCTTCTTGGCTTGGTCTTTGTATCATGTAAATCCTTTCGGTAAAATTAGTAAAAACCGTCATCTAGCCTTTTCGCCTCAGC
>UQGR01000022.1 GCA_900540705.1 uncultured Mollicutes bacterium | reverse complement strand
TGTTGAACCTTGTCAAATTATAGATTTTTCTGTAATTAGGGAAATGTGTTTCCCATTTAATTCTTAAAACAAACTTTTTTTGTCGTTTTTAAAGTTCATATAATTTTTAAAAATTAAACAAATCGAAAGAAAAAAGAGAGGATTTTTCCCCTCTTTATAAACCCAATATTTCCTATTCGCTTTTAAAGTATTCCTTGGCAATTTCTTCTGCCATCTGCGTTAAAATAACTTCATCATTATCCTTTAAAACCGTTTGAATTTTTACCTCTGTATTTAATATATTCATTTCCTTCATTGAACCCAAAATATCATGCAGCTGTTTAGAAATGGTTGGAGCCCATGTACTATTTTCTATTATTGCAATATTTTTCTTGCTGACATTTAATGCCTTCATATCTGTTAAAAGATTGTGCATTTTTGGATAAATACCTGCATTATAATTTGGACAGGCAATCACTATCGTCTTAACTCTAAAAATCTCAGCTATTAAATACGATACATCTATCTTAGAAACATCATACATTTTTAGATTGGTTATTCCTCGATTTGCCAGCATACTCGCTAAATTCATGCACGCATGAAAGGTATTGTTATACATTGAAGCATAAATGATGATTACATCTCTATCCTCTGCTTCATACCGACTCCATAAATCATACCTATGAATAAATTCAGAAAAATTTTGACGCCAGATTGGACCATGCAGTGGACAAAGCATTTGAATGTCTATGGTTCTAGCCTTCTTTAGGAGTCCCTGAACATTTGTGCCATATTTTCCTACAATATTGGTATAGTATCTTCTAGCTTCCTTATAAAATTGTTCATCAATTGTAATTTCATCGCTAAAAATATTTCCTGCAAGACCTCCAAAGGTTCCAAAGGCATCTGCAGAAAATAGGATTTTATCTACACTGTCATAGGTAACCATCACCTCTGGCCAATGCACCATTGGGGCAGTAATAAAGGATAGCTTATGCTTACCTAAATCCAAAACATCATTTTCATTGACAATCATTACATTATAGTTGATTGGCTTTGCCATAAATTTCTGAAGCATCGCGTTGCTGAGCTTATTTAAAACAACCGTGACATTCGGATACTTCTGTACTAAATCAAAAATACAAAAGCTATGATCTGGTTCTAAGTGATTTACAACCAAATAATCTAGACTTCTTCCCTGAAGACCAGCCTCAAGCTGTTCTAAAAACACATCCTGAACAGACCGGTCTACTGTATCCAATACGCATGTTTTTTCATCGCATATCAAATAAGAGTTATAGCTAACTCCGTGTTCAATAGGAAAAAGATTCTCAAATAAATCTAACCTATAATCAGATCCTCCTATATAATAAATATCCTCTTTCACTTTTCTTAATGTAACCATACTTCAATCTCCTACATCCATAATTTTTTCATTTTTTGAAGGTTTTATGCATTCACAGGAAAAAGACCCTATGAATAGAGTCTTTATATCCTTCCTATGTCTAAAATTTATTTTGATAGATTTCTTACTGTCCCAAACAATTTCGCATTTTCTTCAATTTTGCCGGCATTACCAATTACACAAAGTGCTTCTGTGCCTAATGCTTCTTCAAATAGAGGCGCTAATGCTACTAAATCCTCGCTTGTCGCATTTAGAGCCTGTTTCCGATACTTCTCCTGAAGCTCATAGGTATAACCAGATAAAGCCTGAGTTTGGGCCTTAGCACCCTTATCACTTACATGAAGCACCGTATCTAAGCCACCAATCGCACCAATCTTATATTTTAAAAGCTCTTCATCGCTTGGATGTAAGGCCTTAATATATTCTACCACATCCTGGTAAACACCATTCGTTCTAGCAATCTCTGGATCACGATAAGAGGTAAAGCCGATGCCTCCTGTAACTGGTGTATCTAGCATACATCCATAGGCACCACCATGAACACGAACCTGCATCCATAAATAATCTAGACTTAAAGCATTATTTAAAACCAGCATAGCTCCATGGAATGGGGCTTTATAAGAACCATATCTAGAAACAAAATTCACATCAAATGGAGTTTTAATTCCTTCATTTTTCTTATCCTCTCTGAAATTAGAGGTAAAGCGATATGCTTTAGAATCAAGCGCTTGATAGAAGCTATCAGCCACAGGGAAAAGCTTATCTAACGCTGCTTTTTTACCTGTAAATCTCAGCATAAAGCTCTTTTGGTTAAATAGCTTCCCACAAAGCTGTTCTAAAGTAGAAACCAGCTCTGCCTTTTTCGTGCTAAATCCAGCAACAATCTCATGAACAAAATCAATATAGCTGATACCAGAGGTTGCATCCTTCAAGCAGTTTACCTCATCCAAGTAAGAGCATGCACGTACTAGACTTACAACATGGCCTCGATTTGCAACACTCATTTCTAGGCCAGCATTCAGCTCACTTAACCGCTCAAACAATCTTTTTTCATCCTTAAAATTCGTTTTAGAAATCACCTCTTGAACTAAAGAGCTTACAATAGCTGAATTCTCTTCTAAGGTACTAAAGCTGATTCCAAAGGTTGTATGACAAGCTCCCTGCATTGTCTTATAAGGTGTTACTGTGAACTTAATACCACCTGTATAGTTTTGAACCAACTGATTCAATTCAAAGTAGGAGTGACTTTCCGTAGAAAGATTTAAAAATAGATCAGAAAGCAATTGAGCATACTGAATCTCCTCTGCAGAAATTCCAGTCAAATCAAAGGAATAGTTAACATAGTTGATTCCATTTGTAAAATAGTCACTAAATAAGGTATCAAATTTACCTGCAATTTTCTGACAATTTAATTTTTCTGGCTCAGGATTTAAATCCTCTAGCTCCAGCTTTGGAAGTGTAGCAATCGCCTCTTCTGTAGATGGCTCTGACTGGTAAACCTGCAGGGCCTTGTTTTTTTCAATTAAAGCGTTCAATTCCTCTTTGGATAGGGAAGCCTTATAATCTGCTAGCTTCTTAACGAGCTTTTGTTCCTTCTCTTCAGCACAAGTATAGGATGGTACTAGCTTAACAAATGTCTTATGTGGATTATTTAAAATTAGGTCAACCAGAATTTTTTCAAAATAGCCCTTGTCTAAATCTTCTCTTAGCTCCTGATAATATTTTAATTTTTCCAGTTTGGCAAATGGAAGATCCTCACTATATAACCAAGAATTCAAGCAGGTCATTTCAACCTCAAGTCCCTTTGGCATATAGCTAAATTTACCCTCTCTTGCCTTAAATTCCTCATAGTTGATTAATGACTTTAAGGAATCATGATTTAAGCCCTTTGCCAATATATCCTTCAAAGTAGAATCAACAAGTTCTATAAATTTTTGTTCCTTATTCTCATCTGAGTTAACCACAATAATACCTAATAATGGTTGTAATAAGCCATCATCAAATGCAGCCATTACATCAGCACCTAGCTGAGCATCTATCAATGCCTGCTTCAAAGGAGCTCCAGGAACATTCAATAAAACGTCCACAAGAATACTGGTTGCAATCATCAGCTTGGCATCCAATGTAGAAGGGAATGCTACATTATAGGATAAAAAGGTCTTATTCTCCAAAGGCATTTCCTTAGCAATTGGATAATATCCTGTTTGAGATACTGGAGCTAAGAAAGGCTTTTGAAGCTCAATGGTTGTATCAAAGTCAATCGCATCAAAATCAGATAAGTATGCCTCATCTAACCAGTTCATTCTTTCTTCCATATCACAATTTCCATAGAGGAAAATATAAGAGTTGGAAGGATGGTAGAATTTAGAATGGAAATTCTTAAACTCCTCATAGGTTAAATCTGGTATAAATTCTGGATCTCCTCCAGATTCAAATCCATAGGCTGTATCAGGATATAAGGAATGAAGAAGGTTTCTAAATAGAATTTGTTGAGGATCAGAAAAGGCACCCTTCATTTCATTGTAAACTACTCCATTATAAACCAATGGATCCTTTTCATCTAAAATATGGTAATGCCAGCCCTCCTGCATAAAAATTTCCTCATGTGTATAAATTTGAGGATAGAATACAGCATCCATATACACACTCATTAAATTTTTAAAGTCCTTCTCATTTTGACTCGCACAAGGATACATCGTCTTATCAGGGAAGGTAAATGCATTCAAAAAAGTATTTAAAGAGCTTTTTAATAGTTCTACAAAAGGGTCCTTAACTGGATACTTTTTAGAGCCACATAAAACAGAATGCTCTAGGATATGGGTAAGTCCTCCATCGTTGATAGGCGGCGTTCTAAAGGCTATTGAAAATACTTTATTATTATCATCATTCTCTATCGTACAAATACGGGCATTCGTTTTATTATGTCTGTATATTGTGACATTAGATTGAATCTCATCAATAAATTTGCTTGTTACTTTTGTATAATTTTTCATACTTTTATTCCTTTCTATAATTATCTAATATTATATACTCTTATGCGATGAAATACAAGAAATACTTAATTTAATTTTGCCTTCTTAACACTTGGTTGAATAATATATCGAAAGCTATCTATTTTTCTTTTTAATTATTTAAAAACAGACAAAGTTCATAAAAAAAATCCAATTCTTTTTACCTAAAAATAGGTTCAAAAAATTGGACTATTCATCTGTCAATATATTAATTACAGTTTTTAAAGGCAATTCCTGTTTCTTTTCTTGTGATTAGGATAAAAGGAATACATACTCCAATAAAAGCCAATATCACAGCTAAGAAGAATGTTATTCCATAGGTTCCAAAGCCAATTTGAAGAAGATGATAATCTATTTCATGAACAGCCAGCATTTTGCTGAGACTATCTGAAGTTATAATTGAGATTGGCACGGCAATTCCAAAGGCGATTAAAGCCTTTATTGCTTCAATCATCAAGAATGGCAAAATTACCTTATGTCGTTTAATTCCATAGGATTTAAAGAGGATAATCTCCTTCTGCTTATAGGTGACCGTATTATACCCTGAATAAACCATAAATAAGACTGCCATCAATAAGGTCAACGGAATTAATGCTACAAAAGCATTAAAAAAATTTTCATAGCTTTTATCGTAAGCATAAACCGGAAGAGTTTTAGCTAAATAAATTTTATAATCCTTTTGCTTCATCCAAGAGCTAAAGCTTCGATATTCTATTTGGTCTTTATTTAATACAAAATCATTAAAATGATAGTTTTTAGAACCTTCATATATTTCCTTATAAAAATCTTCTGAAATTAAGATTTCTTTTTCCACGTCCCCTATTCCTACAACACGCACTTGGTCTGTAATAGAATGAACATTAAAAAATGCTTGATAAAACATCCCATTAGGTGAATCATAAATATCAGGAATAATGCCTATTTTTTCGGTAAAGGTTTCACCATTTCCCTCCATACTAGCATAGTTTTTTTCACCAATTATAACATCGTATTTGTTCTCAATTAGATTTCCAGCTAGAATAGAGGTATCATCCATAATTCTAAGAACATTAAAGTTCCTAGCGTTTGCACCAACAGAATAGTCCATCTTATAAAAGGACGTTCCATGTACATATAAATCATTACCATAAAGAGAATTCCAAAATAACGACTCTTCTATATAGACAATGGCATATTGATAGGAAATTTCATCCTGAAATGCACGTATATAATCCATACTGTTTTGAAATGCAATTAAATCATCCTGCTTATACTCCACTGGAACTACACCGGTGACCAAATGCTTTAGGGATGCATTAGCCATCATATTCGTATTAAAGGAAAGCGAAATCTCTGTGTTAAAAACATCTTGATTTTCATAATAATATTCCCTTAGAAAAGAGGTAATGACTACACCATTTTTCCCCTGAAGTCCTGGAAATTTATATCCATCTGGGACAACTATAATGGAGGACTCAAGTCTAAAATCTTGATTTACTAATACTCTAGTTATGATGGGCAATATTTCATAGCTTGTTTCCTCTAGTTCCTTTTTTGTAAAATTCGTTGCCGAGAGCTGCTGGGTTTCATCTATCCAGGGGCTATACACTGTTTTTTGAACTGGTAAGTACTGAATATCCGACTCCATAACTACATCCTTGAGTGTATTACTAAAATCAAAACTCATAAGTCCATAAATAGTCATAAAGGAAAATAAGGTTAAAATAGTTAAAATAAAAGAAACAATGTTAATAAATATTTTTTGTCTAAACAAACTCAAGGCATATCGAAGCTGCCATTTGAAGGAAAAAATCTTTTTCTTTTCTGTCAATGGAGGAATAGACTCAAGATTTTTTATTCCTTTGTCGTTAAAGTCAATCAGCTTTCCCTCTTCTAAGTGAATTTCACAGTCTGCATATGTAGTACAGAGCTCATAGTTATGAGAAATCATAATCACTAATATGGTTTCTGAAAGCTTTTTTATAATCTTTATAATTGCTTCAGAGTTCTTAGGGTCTAAATTTCCTGTAGGCTCGTCCAATAATAAAACCTTTATATTTTTTAATATAGCTCTAGCCAAACATAGCCTCTGTTTTTCTCCCCCAGATAAGACTTTCGTCTTTTCATTCTTTTTATCTAACAAATCCACCTGTTCTAACGCTTGATCTATTTCTGCTTCTGTAGAACCAAAAATAGCTAAATTTTGATAAACTCTAAGTTCCTCAAATAAATAAGAGTTTTGAAATACTACCCCCATTTCCTTTAAGGAATATGGATTTTCTATTTCTCCTTCGGTTGAAGTTTCAAATCCAGCCAGGATATTCAATAATGTAGATTTTCCACTGCCACTATCTCCATAAACAAGATAAAATCCATGATTGCAAAATTTTAAATTTATTTGATGTAATGCCGTAAGATTCCCGATTTTTGTCTTATATATCTTACTTAAATTTTTTAATTGTATCATAGGCTTCCTATAAAGCGTAATGAGTTACCGCGTCCACATGAAAGTTCGTAAAATTTGTTTCATATCCATTTAAAGAATGAAAAACAACATCAAAATTCACTATAAAATTAGCTGCCCCAGCATACACAAAATTTGCCATTCCATAACAAGACGTTTCCTGACAGGCATAATCATAGTAATTTTTATAGTCATATTTGTAATAGTTCAAAAAATAAGGGTTTCCAAACTCAGCATTGGAAAGCATAGTGAATCCAGGGTGAGAATAATCTACATTTACGGTAGCGACAGGTGTTTTATCATACATTGTAAATGTTAAGGGGCCCTTTCCATTATATAAATTTTTAGGCGCTGCCTCCTGAATATAATAAGGTTTAGGAAAATCAATGATTACCTGTACATGATCCATACTAAAATCGTCTCCATAGGACCCAATCCCCATAAATCCCCAATTTCTGCCAGGCTGATAAGGCTTACAATAAACTTTAAAAATGTAACATTTATAATCAGGGTTTGGAGCATATTCAATCACCGCATCTACAATGACTATCTTATACAGCTTCTTATCTTTAATGCTACCAATATATTCTCTTTCCCGAAATAAAGTTTCATTGACAATATCTGGAACACCATCCTCAAATGGATAAATAAAGCGTGGGGTAAATTGACGATTAATATCAAAGCCATGAATGGACATCTTATAATAAAAATCTTCAAAGGAAGGATCAGCTGAGGCATTGCAAGTTCCTATAGCTAAGCCACCAATTACCATAAATAAACAAAACATAATTTTTACAAAAAACTTCATTTTTAATACTTTATATTATTTTTCAAAAATAATATATAACTCCCTTCTATTTTACTTCTTTTGTTTTATGTAATTTTTCATTTCTTATTGTTGTTCCATATAACCACTCACCCCCGACTGCATACACCCGAAACAATAGATTGCAATATATTTTTGCATAGGATCACTATAGGGTGTATTGTTTCCATAACCCTTATAATCCAAACGCTCTCCGTATTTTAGACTAACATTGGAATAATTTATACAATACCCAGGTGTGGATTGATATTTAATTCTTCTAGAATCATAATACAAACACATTATTTTATGCTCAGAAGGCTTTAAAAACATTTTTTTTACTCTCTCATATAATTCGATACTATCCTCACCTAAATTCCTATCAATAACAATCATAGTAAAATTTCCATATTGAATCTCAGATAAGTCCTCAAAGGTAGTATAATGTGGGTATTGATCCAAATAGGAGTTATACTCCTTATACTGATAAATTACAGCGTTATTTAATTCTAAAATCGGACTATAATACAATTCTTCTGACCCACAGCTGGCAATTCCCAGCAAAACAAAAAACAAAATGAAAACAAGCATTATCTTTTTCATACGATTTCCTCCCAAAATACTTTCATCGTTCTTCTTTAATACTATTTTAGCACATATTTACAAAATGTAACATAGTTTTCCCAAAAAATCGTTCGACAAAAAGAAAAAGCCTTATACCTCTTTAACAGAGATATAAAGCTTGTAACTATTGTTTTCTTTTATTTATCTTATCCTTCGCCTTAACTTTTTGAAATAATTCCGTAAGCTTAAGGGTATAGGCTTCCGTTTGGTCCTCAGAGCTTCCCTCTTGGTGTAATCCAGTTTCATCTAAAATATATTCATCATCAACGATACCCACGCAAATTCCATTCTTAATGCCGATAACCGCTGGAACATTTAATCTTGGAATCAAGGTGTCCTGAACATAAACGTCACTTTGATAGCCTATTTTTTCAATCAAATAGTAATAGTTAAGCTTAGTTTCCAGGTCCCCACAATCCCTTAAATCAACCTCTTCCTTAAAAATATTGATAAAATGTGGGTCATAATGCAAGATGGTTCTAATCTTGTTTTTCTTAGCTGTTTTATTTAATAGAGAAATGATTGCCTGACAATTTTTACACCAGGTTCCTCCAATATAAATCACACCAGTTTTAAATTTATAAATCATTCTCATAATTTTATCGTAGCTTGCGTTACGAAACACATGGAATTTATCATCTAAAAGGGTATATTCTAAAAAGCTCAAAGAAACCCCCTCCTTAATTTTTGTTTTTATATTCTAAATATTCTTTATATAAATCACTGCGATTTAGTTTCATTTGTCTAGCAATTTCTTTAATGGCCTCATTCGGTTTATATCCCAAAAGAATGAGCTCATCGATTTTTTGATAAGGGTTTCCCAAAGCTCCTGTCTCTGTAAAGCCCTCAACTAAAACAACCAGCTCTCCTTTTACAGGTAATTCCTTTAAAACCTCTTCTATGCTGCCCCTAAGGAACTCTTCATACGTCTTCGTTAATTCTCTAGCTAAAACGATTTGCCGATTTCCAAAAACCGAAAGCATATCGAAAAGCATTTCTTCGATTCGATGCGGTGCCTCATAAAATATCAGCGTATGATTTAAATATTTTAAATCCTCAAGCTCTTTGATACGTTTCGTTTTCTTGGCATCCAAAAAACCATAAAAGGTATACGGCATTGGTGCTAGTCCGCTAGCAACTAAAGCACTAATTCCTGCAGATGCTCCAGGAATCGTAGATACAGCTATCTGATGCTCTATCGCTAACTTGGTTATTTTATATCCAGGATCTGAGATTACCGGCAATCCAGCATCAGAAATCACAGCCAGCTTCATTCCTTGTTCTAGCTCCTTTAGAATTTGATCAGATTTGAGCTCCTGATTAAATTCATGGTAGCTTTCTAGCTTGGTTGTAATTTCAAAATGCTTCAATAAAACAAGAGAGGTTCTGGTATCCTCCGCATAAATTTTATCTACAGATTTAAGAATCTGTACTGCTCGGAAGGTCATATCCTCTAGATTCCCAATTGGAGTAGCAACCAAATACAGGATTGCCTTGTCCTGGTCAAAGCTTCGTATTCTCATTAGTTCTTGATAATGCGGTTTGCCTTTTCTCTTAAATCGCGTTCTGCATAGACAATAGAAATCAATTCACGGCGTTTTTCTGCAGAGATATCAAACTTCTTTTGGATTTTTTCCAAGAATAAAAGCTCAGAGGTATTATATAAATCATCCTCCATAGATATTATGACAAGATTCAAATAGACAACATTCTTTACAACCTTATTACATTTTGTAAAAAAGTCAATCGTAACTTCAACTGAATCCGTTAACCGGAAGGAATACTCTTCTCTAATTTGGTCAAGCTCCGCAATCATCTTCGTAAGAATTCTTTTTTCATACTGCGTAGGCTCTCCATCTATATCAACCATATAGATTGCCAAATCTAAAAATTTCAGCATTTCCTTTTTATTCAAAAGACTTAAGAACATAAAAATCACTCCTTATCACAATTATATATCTTTATAACCTCTTTTGTCCATCTATTATTTTCATTATAGACAATAAGTGGTGGTAAAACAACAAGTCCTCCAGCTAGTCCATCCTTAATCCCTTCTATCAAAATATGATTACAAGGGCTCCCTAGCTTTGGATAAACAAACCTCAGCCGTTTTGGCTCAATTCGATATTTTTTAAAAATTTCTAAGATTTCTAGCAAGCGGTCTGGTCGATGTACCATCGCCAGCCTTCCCTTAGAATTCAGCAATAAAGCTGCCTCTCGAACAATATCCTCCAGAGTGGCTGAAATCTCATGTCGAGCAATTGCCTTACGGTCATTGGGGTTCACCTGATGACTTCCCACCTTAAAAAACGGAGGGTTACAGGTCACAAGGTCAAAGGTATTCTTTCCTATCTTAGAGGAAATCCCAATTAAATTATCCAAAATTATTTGAATCCGACCTTCTAAATGATTCTCTTCAATGGATTGAACGGCTAAATCATAGGATTCCTTCTGAATCTCAACACCTATTATCTCTGCCTCACATCGTAAGGTTAGATATAAAGGGATTGGAGCATTTCCCGTACAAAGGTCACAAATTTTTCTAGTTCTTAAGGACACAGTTGCAAAATCAGCTAACAGCATAGAATCAATAGAAAAATTAAATGCCTCTGGATCTTGATATATTTTTAACGCAGGTCTTCCCAAAAGCTCGTTACATACTATCGGCATCGTCCTCATCCTTATGCTTATCCATAGACCGAACAAATTCAATATCCTCTAGCTTCAAATATCCAAACTTGTTATCCTCTTCAATGTATTTGACCTTACAATTCTTATTTAATACATCACAGGAAAGTACCTTTGCTGGTCCATCTGGAGTCTTTACAATATCCCCAATATCAGGAGCTAGCTTCCTAAGCTCCTTATATAGCTCATTTTCATAATTGATACAACAAAGAAGCTTCCCACAATTCCCACTAATTTTAACAGGATTTAAGGATAAGTTTTGATTCTTCGCCATTTTCACAGAAACATTTTCAAATTCTGTGATAAAGGTTTTACAACAAACAATTAAGCCACACGGACCAATTCCTCCAAACACCTTAGCTCCATCTCTAGAACCAACCTGCCGTAGCTCAATTCTTGTATGATACACCTCAGCCAGCTTTTTAACCAATTCTCTAAAATCTACTCGATTTTCAGATTCAAAATAAATGATAAGCTTGGACTTATCTAGTGTATATTCAGCCTCTAATACCTTGATAGGCAAGTCTAATTCCTTCGCAAATACCTTCGTTTTCTTAACGATGTTGGCCTCTTCAGATTTGTTTTTTTCAAAGGTTTCCTTATCTGCCTTTGTAGCTAATCTTAAAATATCCTTCAGCTCAGCAGTCAAATCCTTAGCATCTAGCTCGAATACATCGCCAACACAAAATCCAAGCTCTGCGCCTCGTATCGTATTGACAATGACCTCATCTCCGTCTTTTAAATCATATCCTGCTGTACCAAAAAAGTACCGTTTGCCTAATGGCTTAAATTTTATGCGAATTGCCTTCAATTCTATCACATCCTAAAATAATTTGGAAATTAATTCATGAAATATATTTTTGGCTGTAATATTATAATCTATCTTAGAATAAAGCTCTAATATAAGAGAAAATTTTCTCTTAAGCTGATTATAATCACCTTTCATATATACTAACATTTTATCATACAAGCTTGTCAAAATCAAACTATCTTTGTCTTCCAGCTTGAATATATCCTCGTAAAAGGCAATCAGCCAGGTAAAGAAAAATCTTATCATTTCCGAATTAAAAATCTTTTCTCTTTTTAAATAAAATAGAACTGCTTCCTTAGCTGTCTTTAAAGGAAGAAATTCACAAAACATCTCCTTAGCAGCCACATAGTTCGGTTGGTCTAGTAAGGACTTAGCCTCTTCAGGGTTATTGGTAATTAAAGCCGTTAATCCTGCATCTAGCTCCTCTACACCCGCATCCTGAAGCATCTGTTTCAGCTTGAGAATATCAATAGATGGAAAATGAACGAGTGCGCAACGAGATACGATAGTTGAAACTACATTGGCTAGCTCCTTCGCTATAAAGATACCAATGATTGGAGTTTGATTGACAGGCTCCTCAATAAACTTTAAAAGACTGTTTTGAGCTGAAGCGGAGGCTGTATCTATGCCTTCAACAATGTAAATTCGATAGCCATCTACTAAAGAGGTTTTTGAAAATTCCTCCTGGAGCTCTGTAATCTGTTCCTTGGAAATTAGCTTTTTAGATTCCTGTATCCCCACATAATTTACATTCAAATGCTTTCCTTCCAAAATGGTCCTACAGGTTTCACAATCTAGACAACCACCATCAGGGCAATAAAACAAACAGGCTAAGGCATAGGCCATCTCTTTTTTTCCTACACCATCATCCCCATAAAATAGATAGGCATGAGAAAGACGATTACGTTCCTTTTCTTTTTTTAAATTCAAAAAAATACGCTGTTGGGTATGAATCATATCCTTTACATTCAAAGCTATCACCTGCCTATTTTATCTAAAACCAAAGAAATGCATTCTTTACTAATAGAATCTAAATCACGATTTCCATCAATCTTGACAATGCGGTCAGGATACATACCACAAACCTCCTGATAGCCCTGATATACCCTCTCATGAAATTGAATATCCTCTAAATCCAAACGATCTGTTTTATTTCGATTGGCTAACCGTTTTAAGGCCACCTCTGGTTTAACATCAATAAATAAGGTCATATGAGGTAAATAGTCTAAAGCAAAATGATTTATCTTTAATATAGAATCCATACCTAATCCTCTTGCATAGCCTTGATAGGCTAAGGAGGAATCTAAAAATCGATCACAGATTACGACAAATCCATCCTCTAAGGCAGGAATGACTCTTTCCTTTAGATGCTGCATCCGACTCGCTGCATATAGCAATGCCTCTGTTTCCTCTGTCATTTTTGTATTATTGACATCTAAAATGATTCTTCTGATTTGTTCTGCTATATCAATTCCACCAGGTTCTCTTGTGGAAATATATTTAATATTCTTTTTTTCTAATACGGAGCAAAGCTCTTCTATGATAGAAGTTTTTCCACTACATTCTCCACCCTCAAAGGTTATAAATAGGCCTTTCATACTACCCCTCACATTCTTGATTCTATTATACCTTATTTAGAGAAAAAGGACTAGATGTTTTTAAGAACAAATAAAAAAAGATTGTCTTTACCTCTTATAAAAACAATCTCCAAAACAAGGGTATTTAACGAGCTAGCCAACCACCATCTACTGCTAGTGTAAAACCATTCACATAATCAGAGGCAGAGCTAGCTAAAAATACAGCCGCTCCACCAACATCCTCTGGCGTACCAAAGCGGCCAGTAGGAATACGGGCAAGAATTTCTTGACTTCTAGCTTCATCCTTTCTTAAATTTTCTGTATTGTTGGTTGCCATATATCCGGGAGCAATTCCATTTACACAAATCCCCTTAGCTGCCCACTCATTACATAGAGCCTTAGTTAACCCCATAACCGCACTTTTTGAGGCGCAATACGCTGGAACTCGAATCCCTCCTTGATAGCTTAGCATAGAGCATAGATTGATAATCTTTCCCTTTTGTTTCCGTTCCACACACATTTTGGCAAACCGCTGACATAGAAAAAACACAGTTTTTTGATTGATAGAAATGACAGTATCCCAATCCTCTTCTGTTACAGCAATAGCGTCATCACGTAAAATGATTCCTGCATTATTGACTAAAATATCTAGTTTCTGAAACTCTTGAAGTGCTTGATTGAAAATTTCTTCTATGGCCCTGGGAGTAGAAAGATCTACTAAAACCTCTAAAAATCTTACCCCCTTTTTCTCTACAGCCGCCTTGGTCTCTGTACAGCTTCTTCTAGCAACGCCAACAATATTCGCTCCCGCCTCCGCTAAAGCAAGACAAATTCCCTGTCCAAGTCCAGTATTCGCTCCTGTAACGATCGCTGTTTTTCCCTGAAGACAAAACATATTCATTCTTTTCCCCTCTTTCTAAGCATTAGTATACCCATATTTAAAAATTAAATGTTTAAAATAGGGAAAGGATACTAAAAAGATAGGGATTAAGCTAGACTAAAGAATACATTCTCTTTCTAAATAGTTATAAAGTCTATTTCCTAAAATATGATCGAATAAAATAGAAAAATAAAACATACCAACTCCAACCGCAGTTATGATGATATCCATCATGGTATCATATACTGGTGTTTTTCCTAAAGCAATAGACTCCTGTACTCTTTGTGCATCACCATGCAAAATTCCATCCATGAAAAACTCAAATATTTCCCATATAGCCGCCGCCCCTAATACAACGAAAAAAATCAATACCAACCCAAAGATTTTAGAAAAAGCTTCTTTTTTAAAATTAAATAACAGCATCAAAACTAAGAAACTAAATAAAAAACCAAAGTATCCATGAGCCAGCAAATCCCAAAAATAATATTTATCATAGAAGCCTAAAACAGTACCAAAATCTACCGCTAACATTAAATGAACCGCAATCGCATAATACAGAATGAGTGGTAACTGTATCACCTTATATTTTTCAACCAGCATAATTCCCAAAAGGACAAAGGGAACCCCAAGCGCTTGAATGTAATATAATGGATTAAGCTTTTCTTGGGTGAAGCTATACATTAGACAGCTTATAATTCCCATCATCCAAATTAAACCAACCGGTATCCACTTACTTTTTAACCCTTTTTTCATATCCATTCTCCTTATCGCTTTTACTTTACTATACGATATAAGAATTAAGATTGCGTAAATAAAATGTAAAAATATTGTAAAATTTGTCAAAAAGAAAAAAGGAATCTCTTCCTTTTCACCTTTAATTATTTAGAAAATCTAGGGATTTCAACTGTGACAACCAAATCCTTTTGAGGAGTTAAAATATGATTTTCTACTTCTTCCTCATACCAGCCCTTTTCTACTGCTTCCCATGATTTGTCAGCTAAAACCTTAAACTGAACCATTACACCTAATGGTAAAAGCTTAGCGATATGGAACGCATGGTCCTCCTCTGAATATTCTAGCTTTACAGCCTTTTCTGGATTCCATGCTCCTAAAGATGGAGTAGATCCAACAATATAAACTTCCTTACTTGCAACTGTTTTAACAACAATTTCTACTTTTGTATTTGCCATAATATTATCCTTTCTAAGTGAATGTATAGTTAATTCTATAATAAATTATACTCTAACCTTTCCCTTTTTTCAATTCAAATGAAGCATCTAAAGCTTGGAATATAAATTACATAGTCTTTGAAACCCAGTCCTCAATATGCTTATCTGACTTTTTAACTTCACTACCACGAATGGATAAGCCCGGACCAATAGTAACATTTTTTAAGGTTTTCTTTAACTCCTTTAAGCTCTTTCCCATATTACTTCCTTCGTGTGTACAAAAAGGAAATACGATTTTGCCTGTGAAATCATAGCTTTCTAAAAAAGTGGCTACCACACGAGGATACGTGCCCCACCAATTCGGATATCCTAGATATATGACCTCATACTCCTCTATAGATGGAAGCGGCGACAATATTTTAGGTCGACAATTCTCTCTCAATTCATTTTTGGCTTGAATTGTACATTCATAATACTCTTTAGAATATTCATATTCCGTCTGTAATTCAAAAATATCAGCATTGGCCAACTCTTTTATTTTTTCTGCAACTATTTGAGTATTCCCTTGTTCTAAGGATTTGATATCTCCTGCAAAATAGTTCTCTCCCTTTCTAGAAAAATAAACAACCAGCGCTTTCATACTACTAAAAACCTCCCCTAACTCATAAAACTTCATCCAGATTTTTTTACAAATTTTTACATATAAACCTATAAAAACTTAATCTAAGATAAATTTTATCACAAAACGAAGAATATACAAGCCTTTCTTCTATGACGATTCTTCTAAAATTTGCTTTTTCTTTCTTTTTTTATAAAAAAAGAAGCGTTGGGGAAACGTAGTTCCTATTCTATGTTTTCCTTGTTTACTTGGGTTTGATGAATCCTTCTTGCGAGATAAACAATTGGTGTATCTAATAAGGATGTGAATATAAAAATAACGTAGCTAGAACCAAAAATTGACATCAAAGTACCCCAATCATAGGTGCCAGCAAAGGCTACGATTGTAAACAAAAAGGCATTGATAAGCTGACTCACTAGTGTTGAGCCATTATTTCTCAACCAGAGGAATCTTTTCTTATCCCCAAACTTTTTTTCGGTAAAGCTCCACCATTTATGATATAGCCAGACATCAAACATTTGGCTTACAGCATACACAGAAAAGGAGGCTAAAATCATTCTTGGCGTATTTGAAAATATTGTTTTAATGGAATCCATACTTCCATCGCCAGCTGCTGGCTTATATAATAACCAGCTTTGACTTAACAACAAAAAGAAAATTTGAACAAATAATCCCATATAAACGGCCTTGTTGGCTTCCTTTTTCCCAAAGCATTCGGATAATATATCTGTAATTAAAAAGGTAGCTGCAAAAAGGATATTCCCTAAGGTTTGATCTAATCCAAATGCAGTAATCAAAATCACAACCTCAATATTAGCCAATACGGAGGCAATCACGGACATAGAATATAGACCGTCTTTGCCAAATAGCTTAAAAGCTAGCAGAACCATACCATAAATTACCAACAGGGAAGCAATTAAAATAAGCTCATTCATGCTAATCACCTACCCCAAAATCAGTTTTATCTATCAGTATATCTACTCGTTCATTGTCTATATACTTGGGGTATATATACTTCATAAAATCTTCAATGACTTTTAAATCAGGCTTAATTGGTGTTGAATTTGTACACATCATATTAATACATATTCTGTCAAAGTGTTGTAATCCAAGCTCTATATCCTTTTCCATAGAATCCTTTGTCTGTCCTTTGATTCCAAATAAAAAATTTGCCTCTTCAAAGTTTTTACATATTTCATCTATATTTGTCTCCCGAATTCCCTTATGCAACTCTTTTTCTCTTAGATGATAATCAAAGGTTTCTAACCCTAGCTTCATCCTAAGATTAAAATCCCCAAATTCTTTCCGTAAGGCAGGAATTAAAGAGGAATATAAATAATGGGCCTCAAAATGAATGGTCTTTATATTTTTTTCCTTACAAAGGAATTTAATAAATTGAAGCGTCCTTTGATCTAGTTCAAAAACAGAGCCACTATTGATGACTTCCAAATCTCCAAATTCTCCAGTAACCTGATTTAAGACTTCCTGATTCAACTTAAAATTTTCTTCTTCATCTGAGCATTTATCTAAATGATAATCACAAAACGCACATTTTTTATAAACGCACCCTCTACCTCTCAGTAATACAATTTCTCTTTTTTGTTTTGTTAAAATTTTACTATATCTTTCCATACCAAAATAAAAAGTGCCACTAGGGGCACTCTTTCCACTCCATTCCCTAGTTTTGATTTTGCAAATCTGCAAGGCAGGATGGTTACGAACTGCCTATGTATAATACTATACAACGAACGAATGGGCTTGTCAATCCTTTTTAAGAAAACAAAAAAGCAAGGGTGAGAAGTCCTTGCCTTTCCTTTTTATACAATTTCCAATCTGCAAAATTAACGCTTTGAGAACTGTGGTGCACGACGTGCTTTCTTTAAACCATACTTTTTACGTTCCTTAGCACGTGGATCACGTGTAATTAACCCTGCTGGCTTTAATGTAGCACGATAGTCTGGATTAGCCTCCATTAATGCACGAGTAATACCTAAACGAATTGCTCCTGCTTGGCCGGTTAAACCTCCACCGTATACGTTAACTAAAATATCAAACTTGCTTGTTGTTTCTGTTAATTCAAGTGGTTGTAGTACATCTAGACGAATTGCTGCTGAAGGAATATATTCCTCAAATGGACGACCGTTAATCGTAATAGTACCCTTGCCTGAACGTAAATATACACGGGCAACAGAGCTCTTACGACGACCTGTTCCAAGATATTGAACTAATTTCTTTGCCATTTAATTTCTCCTCCTATTATGCCTTTACTACGAATTCTACTGGTTTTTGAGCTGCATGTGGATGTGTGCTTGAAGCATACACATATAACTGCTTTCTCATTTGATCTCCTAGCTTAGTATGAGGAAGCATACCATAGATTGCATGCTCTACCATTCTAGTAGGGTATCTCTTCATAACTGTTTCAGCAGTTAAGGTTCTTAAACCACCATTGTACTCAGAGTGATTTCGATAAAGCTTATCTTGCCACTTATTACCAGATAAGATGATTTTGTCAGCGTTAATAACGATGACATTATCGCCGCAGTTTACATGTGGAGTATACGTTGGTTTGTGCTTACCCCTTAATAGAGAAGCTACAACTGTTGCTAAACGTCCTAATGTTAAACCAGCTGCATCTACAACATACCAAGCATGTTGCATAGTTTGATTGTTTGCCATGAATGTATTATTCATTTTGACTTTTCCTCCTAAGTTATTGTTCATAATTTAGGGCAATTGTGGATAATTGCTTAAAAATGTACCGTTAGACATTTTATAAAATTTTTATCTCTTTGTCAAGAGGTTTTTATAGTTGTGCTATAAATTTAAGAAGTTACCCCTGAAGCCTTTCTGACTGAGCTTTCTGGTATTGTTCAAACATAGCCAAGCTATACTGTTTTATATCTTTAATGCATTGTATTTTATATTCTTCCTTTACCTTTAATACATAGTCCAAAAGAGCACCCTTATCTATAGTTTCCTTCTTTTCCTCACGAGCAAGCTTCCAGGGTGTTTCTCTATGGGTAAAAAAGGATAAGACATTTCCACTATAACAGCCAAAGTTCTTTATAATTTCATTGACCATTGGAAGGAGCTGCTCATTTAAATTACACTTCCTTTCCTCAAGCTCAATAGGAGTATTCCCATAGGATTTAAAAAGATAATAAATTTTGCCATAAACTGGACCATGATCCCAAGCTCCACAATCGCTTTTAAATAAAGGCTTTTCACAAAACATTAAGTATAGAAATTCTACATAATATAATAGCTTTTGTAAGACAAGTGGAGTGGTCTCTGCATTATGGTTTAAAATATATTCCGCAACATCCTCTAGAAGAGTATCATTTTCATAAATTCCTAAAATTTCTTCTACTGCATTTTTTGACTTTTTAAATGCTACAACGCTTATTTTATCTTTA
Organism: uncultured Mollicutes bacterium; assembly: GCA_900540705.1. Taxonomy (GTDB): domain Bacteria; phylum Bacillota_I; class Bacilli_A; order Acholeplasmatales; family Anaeroplasmataceae; genus Pelethenecus. The sequence continues at coordinate 13,139 of UQGR01000022.1, read as the reverse complement.
TTTTTTGTTAGATAATCATAATAAAGATCTGGATTGTTTTTAATATCCTTTAATAATTTAGAATTTTTTCTTGATGGAAGATAACCATCTAAGTATCTCGTTAAAGTTATTTCTCCAAATTCTAAAATAACAGATAACGGCCGTTTCCCAATACGATATTTATTCAATATATCCTTAATTTCTTCGATAGTAATAATTTCATTTTTTTGAACAAAGCTTTTTTCAAATTCCTTTTGATTATAATTTTCAATTTCGTCTGTCAATATTTCTGAACTACAATGCTTACACTTTGCGATTTTCCCCAAATAACAAATCTCTTGATTATCAATAATTACCTTAAACTGCTTATCTTCTATACTATATTCTCTTTCTTTTCCACAACATACACAATATTCTTTCATTTTCTTTTCCCCTTATCTTTTATCATCTTCGTGGAAGGATATAATCGGTATTATCTGTTCATTATTTTCTTTTAATTTAATGTAAATCGTTATTTTTTCTTCTTCCCCTAAAAAGTTTGTTAGACTAAATTCCTTTTTATAGACCTGTAATAATCCAATTCCATATTTTTCAAAGTTTAAATCTGGTAACTTGTACTTAAAGTCTTCTACCGACAACGATAGTAACAATTTTTAAATTTTAAATTTATACATATATTATAAATAATTAAATTATGCATTGTCAATATTTTTGTATCATTGATACATTTTTAAGTTAAATAAAAACAGATAATAACCATGTCATTATCTGCTAAAAATATCTTATAAAATATTTATTTTTCCGCCTAAGGATCTAACCTTGGCAATAATATCATCATAGCCTCTAAGTACATATTCAAAATTTGAAATAACGGATTCCTTATTTCCTAATAAAGCTAAAATTAATAATGCTGCTCCATGACGTAAATCATAAGCCTTATAATTTTTTGACTCAATTTGAGTGGTTCCCTCCACAACAGCAATGTTATTATTGATATAGCAGTCTACACCACTATCCTGCAAATCATAGTAGATATGCATACGATTCTCAAAAACCGTTTCTTCTATTTCAGATTTGCCATTGGTATGAAGGCTTAAAACTCCAAATAGGGATTGCAAATCGGTAGGAAATCCTGGGTAAATATCGGTTTTAATTTGGATTGGCTTTCCAAAGCTTTTTTTTGCTCGAATTTCAGATTCCGTATAGCTTATATGATATCCTGCATCCTTTAAAATCTGTAATGGATATTCTAGGTGCTTTGTATTTACATGCTTTATCGTTACATCTCCAGCTAACAAACCTAGAATTGCATAGGTCAATCCCTCAATACGGTCCGGAAGTACCGTATGCTTCGTCAACTTAAAATCAAGGCTACTACGTCTAAACTTGAGGGTGTCATTTGAATAACTAATTTTATAACCTAGCTTTTGTAGAAAGCCTATTACATCTAATCCTTCAGGTTCAAATAATGCATTTTTAATTTCAAAGTATTCTAGAGATAATCCTGCCAGCATTGCATTAATGGAAGCCCCCACACTTTTCTTTTTTAATGTGATGGAAACCTCCTCTAGTGCTCTAGTCTTATATACCGTTAAAACATCTCCTACTATGGTATATTCAAACCCCAAATCCGTAAAAGCCTGCAAGTGAATGTCAATAGGTCTGCTTCCTATCTTGCAGCCTCCTGGCAGCAATATTTCACACTTAGAAAAAAGAGTTAAAAATACACCAATCAAATAATAGGAGCCTCTTATTTTTTTGCATTCTTCAAATAGTAAAGGCTTATATTTTAAATTTGTGTTGTCTATGAGCATGGTATGCCCTTTAAAAACAACCTTACAATCTAGTCTACGTATAATTTCACATAAATCAAAAATATCACTAATCCTAGGCACATTTCTAAATAAAACCTTCCCTTTGGCAAGAAGACTCGCGCATAACAAAGGAATACTCGCATTTTTGGCACCTGAACAAGTGATATGCCCTTTAATAGCTGCATTGCCAGAAACTTTGACATCCATATCGATCACCTAATACATCCTATGCAGGTGTTCTGGCTATCATGTTTTTTTATTTTAAAGAGAAAACCATAATTTGACTAGCTCCCGTCAGTCGCATCGGAAAGCCCCAGGTTCCATAGCCTCTAGTAATCGCAAGAGAAAAATCCTCAAAGCTGTGGATACCATTGGTTGGACTATTATATAAGATGCGATTCATCAAATAAATCAAAAGATTCCCTGGGAAAATTTGCCCATTGTGCGTATGTCCAGAAATTTGGAGCTTGGCTTGAACCTCTGTTGCCTCTCTGTAATACTGAGGCTGATGGTCTAACACAATTAGGGGTAGCTTAGAATCACTTACAATCTCCGTTAACGGCTTTCTAGGTACGCGACGGTCAATCCTTCCCACCAATCTCAGCTCATCATTTAATGTTATCTCCTCATCTAATAAAAGTCGAATATTTGTCCCTTCAAAAAAGCCTTTTATTTGATTTAAATCATTTTGCATAAATTCATGATTCCCTGTCACCGCAAAGGTTCCATAGGTTGACTTCAGCTGATTCATTTGCTCCACAAACTCCTGATGGTTTACACTTCCAACCGCATTATCGAAGACATCTCCCACCAAAAATACGGCATCTGGTTCTTCTTGATTGATATGGTCTACCATAGATTTTAAGGAAAGCATAGAGCCCGTCGACCCATAGTGCATATCTGATACTACCACGATTTTCATTTCCTTAGTAAGACCAAATTCAAAGGAATGACGAGAATATTCTGGTATTTGGGCACAAGCAATTCCGATACAACATATCAAAATACTTATACCTGCAGCGGAAAAGATGGATAGCTTATCTAACCAAATAGTAGACTTCTTTTTGGTTTTATTCCAAAGAAACCGAATAAAAATAATACAAAAGATAGTCATTAAATAATAAATTAAAAAGGCTGTAATTAAATATCCAGGAATCACAAATGCCTCTACAAAGGCATTTCCTCGCCAAATATAATCTATAATACAAAACATAGGGATTGAAAAAATTAGCATAGATGCGATAAAAACCCCTTTTTTATATTTATTTATTGAGAAAGCCTGAAGCGTATATTTTGTCAAAAGAAAAATAGCACAATAATAAAAAATGATACAAAGGATTAAAATAAATATTCCCATATGAAACCTCCTCTAAACTTATTTTATCAAAGTGCTGTTTCTTTTATTCGACATCTTCTCGAGTTTGTAACATTTTATTTAATAAACCTTCGAATGAGCCGATCCTTTTTCTTTCCATAAGGCTGATACCGCATCGGTAAATCTATCCAAAGCTTTTTATCAACAATACTTTTATAATGAGAAAAGGTTGTAAATCCCTTTTTCCCATGATAAGACCCTATCCCACTTTCCTTAAAGCCCCCAAAGCCTAAATAAGGTGTAGCCAAATGGATTACAACATCATTTACACAGCCACCACCAAACTCTAAAGTGGTTAATACCTTACGAATCTGCCTTTTATCTTTAGAAAATATATATAAGGCTAACGGAGTATCCTGTTTAGAAATATAATCGAAAACCTCTTCTATAGAATCATAGGAAAGAATTGGAAGCAAGGGTCCAAAGATTTCCTCCTGCATAATAGGGTCCTCCTGAGTTATTCCATCTAAGATGGTAGGCTCAATCTTCAGGCTATCTTCGTCATATTTTCCGCCAAACATAATATTATCCTGATTCAGCAAGCTAAGAAGTCTAGTAAACTGCTTTTTTGAAATGATTTTTCCATAGGAAGGATTAGTTAGGGGTGTTTCAGTAAATTGCTTCAAAATTTGTTTTTTCAACTCTTCTAACAGCTCTTGATGAATGGATGCATCACAATAAATATAATCTGGAGCCACACAGGTCTGTCCTAAATTTAAAAATTTTCCCCAAACAATTCGCTTGGCAGCGAGCTTAATGTTACACGTTTTATCCACAATACAAGGACATTTACCTCCAAGCTCAAGGGTTACAGGTGTTCCAAATTGAGAGGCCTTCTCATAGACGATATGCCCTACCACTTTACTACCTGTAAAAAAGATGTAGTCAAATTTTATTTCCAATAGTGCTGTATTTTCCTGGTAACCACCCAAAACCACAGATACATACTCCGTTGGAAAAACAGCTTCTACTAATTTTAAGATTATGCTATTTGTGGAAATGGAATATTCGCTAAGCTTTAAAACCACTGTATTTCCAGCAGCGATTGCCTCTACTAATGGATCTAACGCCAATAAGAAAGGATAGTTCCAGGGACTCATTACGAGGACAACTCCATATGGGCAAGGGAGCTCAAAGCTCTTAGCGGCAAACTGAGAGAAGGGTGTTTTTACTTTTTTAGGTTTAGCGAAATGAGAAAGATGCTTTAATAGGTAACGAATCTCATTAAGAACTAGTCCAATTTCACACATATAGCTCTCCGTAGGGCTTTTACCTAAATCCTGCTGTAAAGCCTTACTAATTTCGGCTGTCTCTTCTTTAATCTGTTGATAAAGCTTTTTTAAATAAAGCTTTCTAAAGGCTACATTTAAGGTTTGTCCTGTTTTAAAAAAGTTTTTTTGATTTTCCACAATTTTTACTATTTCCAGCTTCTCCATAAGATTATCCACCTTTCTATTTTTCTATTATATCTAAAACCAAAATGAATAACAAGAAAAAGGGATGGTCACCCACCCCTATTAATAGCGATTCAAATATTTTTTAATTTCCCACTCAGATACATGCTTACGATATTCATCCCATTCTAAAGACTTAGCCTCAATCATCTTTTGAGTTGTGTGCTCTCCCATTGCCGTACAAATCAAAGAATCCTTTTCAAATTCACGAATGGCCTCTTCTAAATTAGCAGGAAGTGAATACACACCCATCGCCTCTCGTTCAGCTTCTGTGCACTGGAATAGGTTATCATAAATAGGTTCAACCGCTTTACAGTTTCCAGCAATACCATCTAACCCAGCGGCTAGTATTGCAGCAATTGCCAAATATGGGTTAGCTGCAACATCAACACTTCTAATTTCTGTACGAGTTTTCATTCCTCTGGCGGCTGGGATTCGAATCATAGTAGAACGATTAGAATCTGACCAGGAAATATAGCATGGAGCCTCATACCCTGGAACAATTCTCTTATAGGAATTCACAATCGGATTTGTAATAAAACAGAAGCCTTTCGCATGACTGAGAATTCCAGATATCCACGCTAAAGCTGTCTTAGAAAGACCATTCTTGGTTGTCTCATCGTAAAACGCATTTTTGCCTTCATTAGTCAAAAGAGAACAATTCACATGCATACCACTTCCGTTGATTCCCTCAATAGGCTTTGGCATAAACGTCGCATGAAGACCATGCCGTCTTGCAATATTCTTTACAACCAGCTTAAAGGTCTGTACATTATCACAGGCCTCCACTGCAGAATCAAACTTAAAGTTGATTTCATGCTGTCCTGTGGATACCTCATGATGGGCAGCCTCGATGGTAAAGCCAATATTTTGTAATGCCAAAACAATATCTCTTCGACAGTCTTCGGCAGAATCAATTGGGGATATATCAAAATACCCACCATTATCATTAAATTCTAAGGTTGGATTTCCTTTCGCATCTAGCTTAAACAGGAAGAATTCAGGCTCTACACCAACATTGAAGGATTTATATCCCATTGCTCTCATCTTTTCTAAATTCCGCTTTAATACACCTCTTGGGTCTCCCTCAAAAGGAATATGTGTATCATCCTTTCCGGGGCGATATACATCACAAATGAATCTAGCAACCTTACCATACGAATTATCCTCCCAGCTTAAAACCAAGAAGGTATCTAAATCTGGGTGTAAAAACATATCCGCCTCATAAATACGGACAAACCCCTCTATGGAGGAACCATCAAACATTACAGCATTATCTAAGGCATCCTCTAGCCTTGTGATAGGAATTTCTACATTTTTCAGCATTCCCATCATATCCGTAAATTGCATACGAATATAGCGAATATTTTCCTCCTTACAAATTTTTCTAATGTCATCCTTAGAATATTTCATTTTTTCTCTCCTCTTTTTTATTTTTTTAAGAAAATTAAAAGAAAAAAGTCGCCAATTCTATTGAAGAATTTCTAGCGACTTTGCAAGTTCTTACTTATATTTTCTTAAAAGAGCTCCATTGCTCAATACTCATTTTAACACAAAACAAGGTTTTGTCAATTCTAATATTATAATATGCAATATTTTTTTAAAATATCCTATTCCTCTAAAAATTGTTTGGTGATACTTCTTTTTAAATAGGCTCTAGCTAGAATTCCACTGAATACTCCTGTGAGCACAGACAATAAGGCTATCAATGGCAAATAATAGACAACAGCCGTTGTATCTAATAAAATGATTGCAATGACTATTTGACCTACCGTATGCCCTACAGCCCCTAAAACAGATACACCAATAGGAGAAAAAATTTTTCCTCTTGAAAATAACAGCATTAATAAATAAGATAAAATACCACCCGTCAAGGACATTAAAAACGTAGGGGATAGTAGCGTGGACCGAATCAGCCCAACTATTATAATCCGCAATAAATTGACGATAAGGGCCTCGGTCGGTTTAAACTCGTAAAGCATAATCAAAATGATGATATTAGCTAACCCCAGCTTTACTCCCGGAATAAAAATAGGAATTAAAGTTTCCACCATATTTAAAACAATCGCCATTGCTAGCAGCATAGATAAGATACAAATCCGTTTGAGGTTTTTCATATACCAACATCTACCCCACTTCCTGCAATTTTAATATAAACCCTTTGGGGAAGACAGGTTATGGTCTGACCAGAAAACTCTATTTTTCCCTGATGTACACAAAGCTTATCCTTACAGGCAGAGGACCGAACATAAACCTTTTGGTCTTCTACTACAACCACAACCGAGTTAATCTCAAATTCCTGATTTTCATTTAGATTTAAAATGGCTACCTGCTCCTTATCATAATAAACATAGGCCTTTACATTTTCATTTTTATTTAATGTAAAACATAAAATGAGCCCTATGACAGCCAATGCCACTAAGGAACCTATTAGAATGAAATCATTTCTAAGCTTATGCATAAAGACTCACTCCCTCTGACTTATAAAGAAGTGTACCATCCTTAGATACGATAAAATCCAAGCCCTTTTTAGATAAAAATTCCTTTAATGTCTCCAGCTCCATCGCGAAACAAGCGGTAGAATAGGCATCTAATATGGAGGAATCCTGACCTATAATACTTAAGGTTTCATAGAAATCTGCTGGTTTTCCTGTCATAGGATTTAAAAGATGAGAATAAATTTTTCCATCGATTTTCTTATGCTGTTCCCGGATAGAGGAGGTGGCAATCGCTACGTCCTTAAGTGTAAGTGTATAAAAATAGCCATCCTTTAAGGCTCTAGTAAGACCTACACTAAAGGCTCCACCAGCCTTATCACCCAATACCAGATTGGAGGATCCAGCATTCAGTAAATACCTATGACATTCGATAGAATCTAAATATTCCTTTGCCTTTTGTGTCGCATACCCCTTCGCAACACCACCCAAATCTAGATTTCCATCACCAAGTAGGGTGACCTGATTTTCTTCTATCTTTAGGCTTGTATTTTTCATTATAGCAAACTCTCGTTCTATTATTTCCTCTGAGACTAGTTTATTTTCCTCTAAGGCTTCCTTCCATAGATGAGATAGTCTACCAATGAAAGGATTGAAATATCCCTTTGTCTCTTCCTTCATTTTTAGACTAAATTCTAATAGCTCTTTTAGCTCTTTGGATATTACAGCCGTCCGGTTTTGATTTAAGGAATATATATTATTTATACTACTTTCCTTAAAATCGTTTGCTGCTTGGTCATAGGATAAATAGATTTTTTCTACCTCCTTACCAATTTGTTGATATTCATTTACATTATAAAATTGCAGACTTATGAAGGTGTCCATTGCATAAAATGTATAGGTATCCATTTTTATGGTTTGGGTACAGGAGACTAAAAAGCATAAGAAAAAAACAAGAATGATTCCACCTATTCTCTTCATAGTGCACCTCCTAAATCTAATCTTTTCTTTATTATATAATAAATCCAGTTAAATGAAAAGAATGGCTAAATATTATACACCATTTAATTTTAAAATTAAACTTTACTTTACAAAGGCTTTCGTGATAAGATATAATAGAAAACGTTTTTATGGAGGGCCATATGAAAAAATATGTAAGCTTTATTATATTAATTGTAGGTCTACTACTAGTTTCCTGTTCTAGTTCCGTAGAATCTTATCAAATTAAGTATCATACTGACACAACTACAGAAGGAACGTCAGCAATAGAAACCAAAACCTATCTGGCAAATCAGGTCATTCAAGAGGATGAATTTATAGTTTCTCTAGATGGATTTGTATTTAAAGGGTGGTGTTTAGATAAAAATAGAACTACCCCAGTTTCTTATCCTTATACGGTGAAGGAATCTACAGATTTCTATGCCAAATGGGCAAAGCTATACACTGTACTCTTTATGATTGAAGATCAAAAATATCAATCTGTTTCCGTGGAGGAAAATACAATTCTGCCTAAAATTAAGGACCCTGTTCAGGAGGGGAGCACCTTTACGGGATGGTTCTTAAAATTAGAGGATTCTACTCCTTTTGACATAACCCAGCCTATTACAGCAGATGTAACGCTTCACGCTAAGTTTAAAGAAAATGGGAAGACTGTCACCTTCTATGACGATACTACCATCGTTAAAACAGAGACCATTCAACTAGGGAATACAGTTATTCTTCCAGAGCATATGACTAAAGAAGGTCATACCTTCAAGGGATGGTCTACCAGTAAAACTGAATTCATTCTGTTTGATGAAACGACACCAATTACAGAAGATATCCAGCTTTATGCCTTTTATGAAATCAATAAATACAAGGTAGAGTTTATCATTGACCAAACCACCTATACCACCCAAACCGTGAAATATAATACGTGTGTAAGTGTAATAACGCCTCCGATTCAAGAAGGACAGACCTTTGTGGGCTGGTTCACAGAAGCCAATGAACCCTTTGATTATGCCACACCAATTAAGGAGCATAGGAAGCTATACGCAAAATATGAGTCCACTACACTATGTACTGTAACCTTTCAAGTTGATCATCAATCCAGAACAGAACAAGTAAATAAACATCAGCTGGTAGTAAAACCAACAGATCCTGTTAAAACTGGCTATACCTTTATAGGATGGTATTATGGTATAGTACCTTTTGATTTTAATTCTCCAATCACAGAGGACATTACTCTAACTGCAAAATTTGAGATTGCTTCCTATGAGGTGAAGTTTTATAACGGCGAAACTCTTCTTCAATCAGACCATGTAGATTATAACGGCCTTGTTGTTTTGCCAGAGGCACCTGATAAATTGGGCTACACTTTTAAAGGTTGGTCTTTAGATTCTCATCAATTCATAGCATTTGACGAGACAAAAGGAATTAAAGAAAACACAACCTTATATGCTTATTTTGAAATACAAACCTTCCAGGTGATTTTTAGAGGAAATGGAAAAGTATTAGATACACAGACCATTGAATATGGAAAACTAGCTACCTCTATTCTTCCACCTGTTCAGATTGGCTTCACCTTTGAAGGCTGGTTTGCCAATGAGTCCTATACAATAGGCTTCGACTTTACTACTCCAATTCAAAAGGAAACTACCATATACGGAAAATTCACACCTGTCATCACTTATACTGTTACATTTGAAACAGAAACAGAGATCACTACAGAAACCGTAAACAAGAATGGCAATGTGAATGAGCCTAGCACTCCAACAAAACAGGGTTATACCTTTGTAGGCTGGTTTGTGGAAAATAAACAATTTGACTTTACTACTCCTATTACTGAAGATATAACCTTAGTTGCAAAATTTGAAATTAAAGTATTTGAGATAAAATTCTATAATGCTGCGGTTTTATATGATACCCAAAATATAGCTTATGGTAATACGGTGGTTTTACCAGCAGAGCCAAACAAGGTAGGACATACCTTTAAAGGCTGGTCCACAAGCTCTACCTCCTATGTACCATTCAGTGAATCTACTCCGATTGAAGAAGATAAAACTCTTTATGCATTTTTTGAGGCAAACACCTATACCGTAACCTTTATAGCAAATGAGCAGACCATAGATACCCTTTCTGTAGCTTATGGAAATTCCGTTCAAACAGTTAAAGCTCCAGAACAAACGGGGTTCGCTTTTATAGGTTGGTTTTTACCAGATGCTACAACAGCCTTTGATTTTACTGCTCCAATCACTCAAAATATAGTTTTAACTGCCAAATATGAAGAGGTTGTGATTTACACAGTAACCTTCCAGGTAGAGGATGAGACATTTACACAGCAGGTCAATGCTTCTTCCTATGCCAAAGAGCCAGAACAGCCAATCAAGGATGGATATGCTTTCTTAGGCTGGTTCTATGATGACACTAAATTTAATTTTAATACACCAATTGAGGATGATATTCTATTAGTAGCTCGCTTTGAAAAAGAATCCTTTACTGTCACTAGTTCAGGTGCATATCAGGAGGGATTATTTGTAGAATTTAATTCCCTTACCAATACTGCACTTACCGATTATAGCGTGGAATATAAGCCTTCTACTTCTACCACCTACCAAACCTTAGATAGAGAATTGATTCGTGAAAAAAATGGCATTATCCGGTTTGATATTATCGGATTAAGTGCTGGAGAGTACGATGTGAGATTATCTGCCAATGATCTTACTATGACGAGAAGCTTCTCTGTTGTAGCGGATGATAGGTCTGGATATGCCCATTTTGGCTATACCAAGGGCATCGGTGCTTATAACGATGATGGTACCTTGAAGGATAATGCTGTTGTTGTATATGTTACAGATGAAACTAAAAATACAGTAACTGCTAAAATTGGCTCAAAAACCTACACAGGCTTAGTAAATATTATTCAAGCCTCCACAAATGCCTCCTATGCATTAGATATAAGAATTTTAGGAGAAATTCAAACCACCCAGTGGAATTCTAAAACTCACGGCAAGGGAAATACGGCAGACAGACAAAACAATTTGGAAAACACCTTTAAATATACTTCTGATTCTTCTGGCTGGGATACCGGCTCCTCTTCTAACTATACAAAGCTAAATGAAAAGGAAATCATATCTAAAGGAATCAACTCTATGTCCGATGATATAGCTAAGGGAATTACGCAGTTAAAGGGATTGACCAATCAAGTATTGAGAGATAAAAAAGCTTCCTCTGCAGGAAACTATGAATATGATTCCTACTATAATATGCTAGATGTTTCAGGAGGACAAAATATTACGATTGAAGGTATTGGTACTGATGCTACCATCTTCCAATGGGGATTTGCCTTCAAAAAATGCAACTCTATAGAAGTTAAAAATTTAAGATTCTACAATTATACAGAGGATGCGGTTGGCTTTGAAGGAACTTCTGGAAAACAAAAGGATTTTGGCAATTACTGGGTACACAACTGTACATTTGATTTGGGAGTCAATAACTGGGATGTCTGCTATGAAAATGATAAAACCGATGGGGACGGCTCTACAGATGTTAAATATTGTCATAGCGTAACCATCAGCTATACTCAATATAATAAAACGCATAAGACAAACCTAATTGGCTCTAGTGACTCTGCCCTCCAATACAACATCACACTTCATCATAACTACTATAATCAATGTGGCTCCCGTCTTCCTTTAGTTAGACAGGCAAACATTCATATGTATAACAACTATTATTATGGCTCAACAGGATACAGCTCTAGCATTCGTGCAAATTGCTATGCCTTTGTAGAAAATTGCTATTACGATGGCGGTAAAAATCCATATGAAATTGTAACCTCTTCTACCTATTCAAAAACTGGTGCTAAATATTACAATAACCTCTTTAATAATGTATCCTCCTCTGGAAGCTATAAAAAGGAAAATACAGTAACCTCAAGAACGGCATCCGTTTCTAGTGGCTGTATGCCAGATGGCTCTACAGATTATAGTAACTTTGATACAAATGCTACTCTCTTCTATTATGATTCTGTAAATAAGGTTTCCAAGGTAAAGGATTTACTAGACCCAACAAAGGTTCCTGAGCACTGTAAAACCTATTCAGGAGTTTTAAAATCAAACGTTAAATTTGAACCATCTACTCCAGAACAGCCAGATGTTCCAGAGAATCCAGATGAAGGTGAAATCACATGGACCAATGTGTTAACCGAAGACTTTAGTTCTACTCAAACCATTACACAAATCAGCGCTGGCGATACTGCTCCTAAGGGTATATCCTATTACTATACTGGTGGAACAGATGGATCTGTAGCCAATAATAATTTAACCATTGAAGATGGTAGTCTAAAAATCATAGATACTTCTACCGCTACTACCTTTGGCTATTACATGTTTGATCAAACCTATACCACAGGTAAAGTTAAAGTAGCCATCGATTTTACACCAACAACCTCAAATGGAAAATGGACTCCGATTCATTTCCTAGATGGCAACAGCAATATCGGTATTCGAACAAATGATTCTAAAATACTTGGTTACACTACTGATTCATCAACTGTAACTCCAATACTAAATTCTGCCATAACAGCAAATAAAACATATCATATCGAGCTTATTTTAGATTTCGATAAAAATACAGCCTCTATCTCTATAGATGGGAATACAGTAGTTTTGACAAATTATAGCTGTCATGAGCTAAAAGGAATCATGTTCCAAACGGCAGGAACGAACTCTAGAAGCTTTAGTGTAGATAACATAACTATCGATACTGCAAATTAAGTTTATTTTCAAAAGTATATCCGAAAAGGGTATACTTTTCTTTTTTTAAAATAATATTATGTGTTAGATTTTAAATATTTATTCATCCTAAGATTATTTTTTTGTAAACGCTTTACTTTTGTCGTGAATTTATGGTAAAATAAAAATAGATTTCGCCTTAGGCGAGAAAGGGGAATTTGAAAAAATTATGAAAAAGAAAAAACTACTGATAGGAACAATATTAGCATCAGCAGTATTGGGACTATCTGCATGTGGTGGTGACCAAACACCACCTGACGTACCACCAATTGTGGAAGCGGAAGAATGTAGCGTAACCTTTGAGACAT
>UQGR01000021.1 GCA_900540705.1 uncultured Mollicutes bacterium | reverse complement strand
GTTGTAAAAATAAAATCATATTCAAAATTAAATTTTATTTGCTATAATAATATTTAGCATGAGGCTATAAATTGAAAGGAGCTAGTTAAAATATGAAACCAACACTTGTGGTAATGGCTGCAGGAATGGGCAGTCGCTTTGGGGGATTAAAACAGGCAGAACCGATAACTGAGGATGGTAGAGGTATCCTAGATTTTTCCGTTTACGATGCTAAAAAGGCTGGATTCGGCAAGGTTATTTTTATCATTCGCGAGGATATGGAAAGTGATTTTAAGGAATTGGTAGGAAATCGTATCTCTAAACTTCTTCCTGTGGAATATGTTTATCAGGATATGAAGGATTTGCCAGAGGGTAGGACAAAGCCTTTCGGTACAGGGCATGCCGTTTATTGTTGCCGAAATCTAGTAAAGGAACCATTTGCTTTAATTAATGCAGATGATTATTATGGGCAAAATGCATTTTTTGAGATAGGAAAGCATTTATCAATTGCGAAGCCTGGTCAATATGCAATGACGGCATATTCTTTAGAGAAGACGGTAAGTCAAAATGGAACTGTATCTCGTGGTGTGTGTGAGATTGAAAATGGCATGTTAAAAAAGGTTACTGAGTTTACAAAAATCAATTCAAATTGTGAATATGAAGCTTCTGGTGCTTGGAAGGCACTTGCTAAGGACACACCAGTATCTATGAACTTGTGGGGACTTACTCCAGATATTTTTGGTCATATTGAGCGTGAATATCAAAAATTTCTGAAAACGGCAAATTTGCAAAAGGATGAATTTTTTATTCCATCCGTAATTTCTAAGGTTATCGATGATGGAATGGGAACAGTTCAGGTTTTCAAGAATACGGACAAATGGTATGGAATTACTTATCGTGAGGATTTGGGAGAAATAAAGGAAGCTATAGGAGGATATATTGCAGATGGACTATATCCAGGAATATAAAAATGCAGCGGAGCAATTCTTGCTAGCTGGAGACATTGTAGATATTCGACCTTATGGAGAAGGGCATATTAATAAAACACTGCTTGTAACAACTTCAGAAAAAAGATATATTTTGCAAAAAATGAACACTAAGGTTTTTTCTGATCCAGATAGCTTGATGAAAAATATTTGTTATGTGACAGAGCATTTGAGGTCAAGAGGAGTAGAAACCTTAAGGGTGGTTCCTACTAAGGCAGGTGCACCTTTTCTAAAATTGAGTATAGAAGAATGCTATCGTGTATATGACTTTATTGAGTCAACCGTCACCTATCAAACGGTCCCAGATAAAAAAATATTTTTTAATTCTGGAAAAGCCTTTGGTCAGTTTCAGAATTATTTAGCAGAGTTTGACGCTTCCTTACTTACTGAAACCATACCTCATTTCCATGATACGCCAAAGCGTTTTAGAGATTTTGAGGAAGCCTTAAAGCAGGACAAGCTAGGAAGGGCTAAAACCTGTCAGAAGGAGATTGAATTTATTTTAAGTCACAAAGATACCTTGCATAAGGTGGTAGATGGACTTAAGGATGGAAGTATTCCGCTTAGAGTTACACACAATGATACTAAGCTAAACAACATTTTGATGGATGCTGAAACTAAAGAAGCAAGAGCTGTTATAGACCTCGATACCATTATGCCAGGGTCAATGATTTATGACTTTGGAGATTCCATAAGATTTGGAGCCTCCACTGCAGCTGAGGATGAGAAGGATTTGAATAAGGTTCATTTTGACATTTCCCTATTCGAAACATATTTTAGTGGGTATTATACCGCTGTAAAGGATAGCATTACAGAAAAGGAGCTTGGTTTACTTCCCTATGGTGCGTATCTTTTAACCACAGAGTGTGGAATGCGTTTCTTAACTGACTATCTTGCAGGAGATACCTACTTTGCTACAAAATATGATGATCATAATCTGGTTCGTTGTCGTACACAATTTCAGTTAGCTAAAGAAATGGAAGCTAGTTTTGAACAAATGAAAGATATTATTGAAAAAAATAAACAGTAAAGATTTATCTTTTTGGAGCCTTAGGGCTCTTTTTTTTATGTAAAATTGGTATTTTTTGTAAAAAATGGAGCAAAAATCCATTTTATTTTGTGATAATGGTTGACTTACTCCGAAATGGGTGCTATAATTGGAGTGCATTAAGATAAGTATTTTCTTTTAAGAAAACGTTTTCAAAAAAATAGAGAGGGGGACATGGTTTGCTAAAGATAAAAATCATCAACCAAGAAGGCAATGAGCTATATATTGGGTCAGCTCAGCAGCAAGCCTGTTGTATCTACAATTTTGATTACAGAGATGGGGACTGGGTCATTGTAGATTGTGATAAGAAAAATGGCTTTTACAAGGTGCGCTTAGAGGATACAATGATGGAATCCATCGTTTTCGTTCCTGGGACTTCCTTTGTGTATTTTATTCCCAAAGTTGCAGAACGATCAAGTTATTCACCAAAATCTTTTTATGGAAATTGTCATATCATCACGGTTTCTGAGGTGACAGAAGAGGAATTGTCTCAAAGAAGAAACTTAGCTTTCAATCCATATGATCAGCATGAGAATACAACCTTCTTTCCTCATTCCTCTGCGAATGTAGAGACGAGAAATGAAGCGACCTTTGCAAGTAGAAATGCCATTGATGGTTATTTCTTCAATGAATCACATGGAAGCTTTCCTTTTCAAAGCTGGGGAATCAACCGAAATCCTAAAGCGGAATTCCAGCTGGATTTTGGAAGAGAGGTTGTTTTAGACGAAATTGTTTTAACGTTAAGAGCGGATTTTCCTCATGACAATTATTGGACGAAGGCTACTATATGCTTCTCAGATGGAAGTGACCTCATAGTAGATTTAGAAAAGTCAGCAGCTAGACAATCCTTCAAATTTCCACCAAAAAGAGTGAATTCCTTAGTTTTGAAAAATTTAATCAAATCAAACGAACCATCAGAGTTTCCGGCTTTAACTCAATTTGAAGCCTGGGGATATGAAGCAAAAATATTAGAGAAAGGAGAGTAACATGAATCAACCTAAACTAGAAGAAATTAAAAGAGAAGAGTTTAAAACACGTCCAAAGTTTACTAAGCAAGATGTTAAACATGTGCTAGATAGGGTCGTAAAAATTGTTGACCATATGATGATGCGGTTTCATGGGGATGTATTTCCAAGAGCCTGTAGTAAAGATTATGTTTACGACACAGTAGGAAATTTAGTTTGGGATGAATCCAACAATGAAAGTGTTTGGACTACATCCTTTTGGACAGGTATTTTATGGCTGGTGTATGAGTATACAGGCGACGAAAAGTATAAAAAAGAAGCTCAGCTTCATTCTGAGTCTTTTAGGACAAGATTAGATAACTATTATCAAAAGGACGAAAAAGAAGCAGGGTTAAATCATCATGATATTGGCTTCCTATACAGCATTACAACCGTAGCCGACTATAAGCTTACTGGCTCAAAAAGAGCCTTAGAAACATCACTTAAGGCAGCAAAGCTACTTTCAAAGCGTTACATTGACAAAGCAAAAATATTGCAGGCTTGGGGAGATATGAATGATGAAAATCAACGGGGAAGAATGATTATAGATTGTAATTTGAATATTCCTTTGTTGTATTTTGCAAATTCCTTTTCTTCTGATGATACGTACTATCAAATGGCCTATAATCATGCCAAAACAGCGAGTCAATATTTGATTCGTCCAGATGCCTCCACCTTTCATACGTTCCATATGGATACAGAGACAGGGGCTCCAAGATTTGGGTCAACTCATCAGGGATATTCTGATAATTCCTGTTGGGCTAGAGGTCAGGCTTGGGGAATTATGGGATTTCCAATATCCTATGGGTACACAAAGGATGAGGATTTCCTAAACAAGGCAAAATGCTTAGCTAACTATTTCCTTAATCGTTTGCCAGAAGATTTTGTGTGTAACTGGGATTTAATTTTTCAAAAGGATACGGATCAAAGGGATACGAGTGCGGCGGCTATTGCGGCAATCGGTCTTGCAGAATTAGTAAAACATTTACCACTAGCTGATAATACGAGAGTTCTTTATGAAAATGCTTGCCTCTATATCACAAAATCCTTATCTGAAAAATACCTAGGAACAAACCAAGAGGGAATTTTGAAAAGTGGTGTTTACTTTTATCACGGTGGTCTAGGAATAGACGAATATTTAATTTTTGGGGATTACTTCTTTGTAGAGCTTTTAATCCGGCTTTATAAGGACTGGGATTCCTATTGGTAGGAGGGAAAACATGAATGAAGCGGTTTTAGAAGAAAGCATATGTAAGGTAGAGGCTCCTGTAGTAGAAAAGGAAAAGCCTGCTAAAACAAAAAATTTCATGGATAAAATCAAAAAGTATACGAAATATAACTGGCAAATTTTAGTTTTATTTTTACCAGCATTTCTATGGATGATTTTTTTTGTATTTATTCCATTTATTTCAAATGTAATTATGTCACTGCAGGATTACAGTGTCAGCAAGGGAATATTTGGAAGTCAGTTTGTTGGATTTGACAATTATATATTTTTCTTCTCAATGGACGGATTTTGGTCCTTACTAGGTAATACATTATTGTTAAATCTTTTAGTACTAGTCATCGGGTTTCCAGCAGCAATTCTCTTGGCCATTATGATTTATGAATCCAAGAGTAAGGTAATTAAGGGTGTGGCTCAAACCACAACCTTCCTACCCTTCTTTATTTCAGCAGTTGTTGTTTGTAATATGACAATAGAATTTTTGAAGGCGGATACTGGTATGATTGTCAATATTCTGTCTTGGTTTGGTCTTCCTAGAGAAAACCTGCTCAACAACCCAGGAGCATTCCGATGGATTTATTCTCTAATGGAATTATGGCAGACCATTGGCTACAATTCCTTAATCTATCTTGCAGCGTTATCGGCAATAGACACCTCCTTATATGAGGCTGCCTCTATGGATGGCGCAGGGAAGATTCGCCAGATTTTCCATGTGACTCTTCCAGGAATTGCACCAACCATCATCATAACCTTGATTTTAAAAATTGGAAAAATCTTATCTATGGGATATGAGAAGGTTTTGTTATTGCAGACGGTTTACAACAAACCTGTTTCGGAAATCATCAGTACCTATGTTTATAACGTCAGCTTAAATCCGACTGTAGGACAACCAAATTATGGGCTGGCTGCCACCATTGGATTATTTGATGCAGTTGTGGCGATAGTTCTAGTAACTGTTGTAAACAAAATTGCTAAAAAAGTTTCCGATACACAGTTATGGTAGGTGAGAATATGAAAAAATTTAATTTAGATAACATCTTAGGTATTGTAAACAATGTGCTTTTGATTGTGCTTTCCCTAGTGATGCTATATCCAATACTTTACATTTTTATAACAGCAGTAAGTGATCCGGTGTTATTTCGACAAGCCATTGATAATAGACAATTTTTGATTGTTCCACAAGGCTTTACTATGGAATACATTATGGAGCATTTACAAAATGAAGATATATGGCGTGCCTATTTGAATACTTGTATTTATACAGTATTTGGTACAGCTATCAGCTTGTTCTTGAGTATTACCTGTGCTTATGTGCTTTCTAGAAAAGGGTTAAAGGTTATCAAGGTTATGACCATTATCGTTGTTTTAACGATGTGGTTAAAGCCAGGTATGATTGCTACCTACACCAATATAGAAAGCTTAGGCTTGATGGGCAGCATGATGGGTATTTTGTTACCTTTTGCGTTCTCTGCCTATAATGTAATCCTACTCAGAACCTACTTTGCAGCGATTCCTCAGGATATTGATGAATCTGCACAAATAGATGGTGCATCTCATTTTAGAATGCTAGGAAGTATTTATATTCCAGCGAGTGTTCCAGCAATAACAACCGTGGGACTATTCTATGCAATAGACCGTTGGAATGGTTATTTCTGGGCAGAAATTGTTCTTCAGGACGATGAGCTTTATCCTTTACAGGTGTTGGTAAAGAAGATGCTACAAAGCTCCGGTGATTCTGGAAACTTATTCCAAGGAACGGTCTCTGCATTTGCACTAATTATCATCGCAATTGTCCCAATTATGATCATCTTCCCATTCATCCAGAAGTATTTCAAGAAGGGTGTCATGGTTGGTTCAGTTAAATAAAAACAGAAAGGAAAAAACAAAATGGCAAAATTTAAAAAATTATTTTTAAGTACTGCAATGTTATGTGGCATTTGTTGCCTTGGGGGAGGGCTTACCACTTATGCAGAAGATACTCCAACAGAGCCTACATTAACAGAAAATTTTAGTTTTGTTGAAGAATTTGATTACGGAGATGGAAGCATTGATGCTTATGGTGGAGCAAATAACCATAACATTTATGCGAACAATAAGCAAGAGCTTGTAACTCCTACTCTAGATAAAAAAGACGATTTAGAGGTTTTAAAGGTTACTACGGTGAAGAACACTTCTCAAACTGGTAAAATCAGTTTTAGAGACAATGCAAGTGCGTCTTCCTTGTTCAATAAAGAAAATGGATCCATGGTTTTAAAATTCAAATTTAATATCGATCATGGTAGAGAACAGCAATTTGGTCTATGGTTCCATGCGAATGATATAGGAGCAAGTCGTACCTATACGTTACTTAGAATGCGTGATGATGGTACCTATTTCCAGTTGCCTGGTGGAGCTTGGACAAAGGTTGATACGCTTTCTGGTAGAGTTACTAAGAATGAGTGGCATGAGGCAACCTTCATTTTAGAAAATAATGGAGCATTAGATGGCACAAAATCTCAGGATAAAATCATTGGCTTCCTAGATGGAAAGTTCCTTTATGAGACTACCTTTGCAGATAACGATGATTTTAACGGAAAGCTTACAGAATTTTTCTATAACATGCCAACCAGCAATACGAGTGCTGACATCAATATGTGGCTAGATTATATTCGAATTGGTGAGTATAACGCTCCAGTAGCAGCAGCACCAGTTCTTACATCAGTTAAGACGAGTGTACCATTTAAGCTAGATCCTGTAATCAAGGGGACTGATGAGACGTATGCTCCATCTGTAAATCCAAACTTTAGTGTGGAATTTAGTATTGGTGATGAAAAGCTTACAGAAACAACCGAGAATGGTATCACTACCTATTCCTTAAACGATACTGCAATTCTTAATTATGAAAATGGAAGTTTTTCAGGTTTAAGCGCAGTAGAAAATGTCAAGGCTGTAATCACCTTTGATGGTAATATGCTAAGTCCTTTAAGCGTTACCTTCACAATCGAGCAGAATGTTGAGCCTATTCCAGTAACAGATATCACGGCAGAAAAGATTGTAATGGATGATACAATCACTTTAGGAATTGGCGAGCAGTTTGAATTGAATGGTCTCTTTAGAGCTTATCCATCCTCTGCAGATAATACAGAACTTTCCTATGAACTTTTAGAGGATAATGGAGTTTTAAATTCTACAGATTTAGTGGATGGTATTCTTACGGCTGCTTCCGCTGGACAAACTAAAATAAAAGTTTCAGCAGTAGATGAAAGTGGTGTTACTAAAGAAATCACAGTTAAGGTTACAAAGGGCGCTTTTGCTGAACTAAACAACTTTGAGCTTACGGATGAATGGGCTGAAGCAGAAGTGACAAATCATGGCTTTTTAAGTAAGGCGTATTCTAAGGAATTCTCTCCTGTTACAGTTGTAGAGGATGATTTATTTGGAAAAGCTTTAATGTTTACAGGTAAGGGTGGAGCTAATGCTTCTGGATCTCACCTAGATAAACATATTGGTATTTCCTCTTTATCTGAGAATAAAGATTACAAGTTAACTGGCTGGATCAAAATGAATGAGGGTGCAGCAAGTGTTGCTTCCTCTGCAAGAATCGATTTAAAGCTATTCACTTATTATATGGGAGCAAATGGACAGCTTTCTTATGGTTCAGCAGCTCCATACAGCTTTGCATTACAAAATGACAAGAGCAAGCTAGTTAATGGTTGGTACTATTTTGAAACTGGAACTGTCAATCTTGATGCGAATGCAATTGGTAATGGTTTTGCAGGTATAAAAATTGAAATTGGTACTTGGAATACCGCTGCAGGCATTGATTCTTATATTACCCATTTAAAGCTAGTTGAGCAGGATACTGTTCATACAGAAAGCTGGAATTTAGTGAATGATGCAAACCAAGCATTAAACATTACAAATCCACTGGAGGTACAGGCAAATGCTGAATATCAGTTAAATGTAGTTGCTGTTCCTTCTTCAGGAACCATCTCTGCAGAATTTACTTCTAGCGATACAACAATTGCTACTGTAGCTGCCAATGGATTAGTTACTTTCCTAGATAAGGTTGGAGAGGTTTCCATTACAGTGAAGGTTGGCAATGAAGAAAAGGTTGTAACCTTTAAAGTTTCTAAGGCAGCACAAGAAATTGAGGCTCCTGAAACTATTGATATTATTTTAAGTACATTTGATCCAAGAAGAGCAAGCTACAATTTAACAGTTACACCTGCAGATTCTACAAGTGAATTTGAGGTAGTTGTAGCAGATGAAACGGTATGTAAGGCAACCATCATCAGTGGTAAGCTTTGGATTACAGATCCTGCATTTGGTACGACAACGATTACTATTACAGCTAAGGATAATCCAGAAGCTACAGTTACCATTACAGTAACAGTAAAAGATTATACTGTAACCTATAACGTACAAGGGCATGGCACTGCTCCAGAGGCTTTAGTCAATGTGACAGCTCTTCCAGCAACTCTTCCAAATGATTTAACTGCAGAAGGATATGTATTTGGCGGCTGGTTCACAAATGAAGCTTGTACAGAAGCAGCAGTAGCGGGTACAGCAATTACAGCAGATACAACGTTATATGCAAAATGGACTCAGGTATTTACAGTAAGCTTTAATTTGCTAGGCCATGGTGAGGCTATTGAGGCATTAACTAACGTAACAGCACTTCCTACAGAATTACCACAGCCAACTGCAGAGGGGTATGTATTTGTTGCATGGTATACCAATGAAGCATGTACAGAGGCAGCAGTAGCAGGTACAGCAATTACAGCAAACACAACCTTATATGCAAAATGGGTTGAAAAGGCTGCAGACTCCTTTACTGTAACCTATAACGTACAAGGACATGGAACCGCTCCTGCAACAGTTGTCAATGTAACAGCACTTCCAGAGACCCTTCCAAATAATTTAACTGCTGAAGGCTATGTCTTTGGTGGTTGGTTCACTGATGCAGCATGTACAAAGGCAGCAGTAGCAGGTACAGCAATTACAGCAGATACAGTATTATACGCAAAATGGACTCAGGTATTTACCGTAACCTATGATGTACAGGGCCATGGTACAGCTCCAGAAGCCTTAGTCAATGTAACAGCACTTCCAGCAACCCTTCCAAATGATTTAACTGCTGAAGGCTATGTCTTTGGTGGATGGTTCACAGATGCAGCATGTACAGAAGCTGCTGTAGCAGGTACAGCAATTACAGCGAATACGACTTTATATGCAAAGTGGACAGAAAATACACCTGAGCCAGAACAGAAATATACAATTACTTATAATATTCAGGGCCATGGTACACAACCAGCAGCTGTAGAAAACGTTACGGCGCTTCCTTCAACTTTACCTGTTTTAACAGCAAGTGGTTGGAAGTTTGAAGGCTGGTTTACAGATGCAGCATGTAAAGAAGCAGCAGTGGCAGGTTCAGAAATCACAGCGAATACTACACTATATGCGAAGTGGACAGAGGTTTCTGCCCCAGTTACTCCAGAGCAACCACAGACTGGTCTTGGCGCAGGTGCAATCGCTGGAATCGTAATTGGTGTTACAGCTGCAGTAGCGGCAGCTGGTGTTGCAACCTACTTTGTTCTAAAGAAGAAAAAAGAATTTAACGGAGCTACTGAAGTAGAAAATCAGGATAAGGAATAAGATTATTTTATGAAGAAAAAAGTAATAAAGTTAAGTGCTTTGTTTCTTCTTGTTATTTCATTTTTCTTAAGTACTGCCGTCTTGTTAAATAGACAATTTACGGGGGACGGCAGTACCCCCTCTTTCTCTTTAAGTGCGGAGGACAAGTATGAAGCTTTAACTGTGTCGGGAGATATAACGATTGATGTTGGTGAAGAATTCTCCTTTGCCGACAAATTTATGCCTTATGTCACCGAAGAAGAAAAGCTTGAATTGAAAATTGAGGTAGAAGACGAAGAAGTACTTTATCTAACCAACTACAAATATAAATTTATAGGCTTAAAAGCTGGTAATTCAAAGGTCACAATTTCTTCTAAGGATTATTTTACGGAATTAAATGTTCATGTTCCTTTAAAAAATCTTTGTGAGGATGGAGACTTTTCAGGATATACTGTTGGAACGACCTGGACCCAACCTAATGAAACTCTAAGAGGCTGGAGATTGTGGGTAGGAAATGCCAGCAGTGTGGATACAGATAATCAAATCGTTGAAATTGTAGAGGAAGATGGCAACAATGTTGTTCATTACAATCATAAAAAAATTGCCCAATCTGTTCTTTACAAGACGTACGATGTAGGTCCTGGACAGTACTTTGTTACTGCTAGAATAAAAGGTAGTGAGGTTTCTAAGGATACCTATATTCGTGTAAATCAGGATAATAAAAATAAGACCTTGACCGATAAGCTGAACGGAAGCTTTGACTGGACAGATGTAAGGTCAAATGTTTTTAGAATTGAGGAAAAGGAAAAGCCTTTAAAGCTAGAGCTTTATACCTCTGGTCAAACAGGTGAGATATGGTTTGATGATTTAAAAATTTACCGCGTAATTGAGCCAGATCATTTATCCATTTCCGTAAATAATATGTCAGAGGAGCTGATGGTAGGAGAGGAAAGACAGATTGTGTGTCGGACAAATCCTGCTTCAGAGGTCGATTTCAATTATAGCTATTCTACAGATAATGAGACAGTAGTTGAGGTTACACCAGCAGGTGTGATTAAGGCGAAGGCTCCAGGTGTTACAACGGTTACAGTTACAGATTTAATCTTTGGCTATAAAACTCAGATTAACGTAATTGTAGGTCAAAAGGATGGAATTCATGCTAACATCAATGACAATGAAAATTTAGTTGATGTAGATGAGGATTCTACGATTGTAATCAATGTGAATGTAACGGATAGCACAAATTTCAAGCTATATAAATATAGCAATGCCAAATATGGAAATTATTATATTAGAAATAATAAGATAGTCTATTCTCCAAACCGGGATGTTTATACGGTTAATGAAGAGTATGACACCTTTAAAATTGTGGTGTTTGATGCAGCCAAGGGATATCAGGTAATTGATATTCGAGTAAATATTAAGGCAATTCACGATGAATGTGTCTCTACAGATTTCTGGCTCTCTACACCTAAAAATACAGGTTTAACCTGGACGACAGATGAAAACAAAAATAACTATTCTGCAGGTGGAAAAGATTATGACAGTAAGCTTCCTAAATATTATAATGGAGGTTATATACAAATCACCTGTAGTGATGTAGAGGTACTATATCCACAGACTAAGCGTTCTCAATTTCAATCTACTGGGAATGAATATACAGCAAGAAAGGCGAAGGCTGAGCTCTATAGTACGATTTATGGAACTGCCAAAGATGGAACCTTTGTTTTAACAACTAAAAATGGTGGAAAGGTTGAGATTATCAATGATGGCAAGCTGATGGAAATCCAGGATAGATATTACTCTAGCACTGGTAAGGTAATCCATGGCTTACTTTACAACTATACACCAAAGGATGGCTTCTATGGATATGACTCCTTTGAGGTAGTAATCCATAATGGAGATACTGAATCCATCGTTTCTACTACAATCTATGTACTACCTGACCTTTCAGACTTTAAGTTTGATCAGTTAGATTTAAGTGGTGTGTATCTATTGAGTAACGATGATTGGCTGTCAGAGGTGAGAGATGCCTACAATCATAAGGATGAATACATCGTTAGATGGGTAGAGTATTATGAGAAAAATTTATCCCGTTATAACCCTACTGGCGTACCAGCAAATGGTCGTTCCGCAATAGAACAATTTGCCATATTATATCAAATCACCAACAAGCAAGAATATGCTCAGCGCTGTTGGGAACAGATGGTATGGCTTGTTAAGGATGAAGAATTTAGTGGGGATGGAACTAGAAGACTTTCCTGGGGAGAGGATTCTAATGGATTCCTAGATGCCGCTATGGTTACCTATAGTGTGGCATTTGCCTATAATTATATTAAGGATACCTTAGATGCTAAGCAGAAGGAAATTGTAATTAAAGCATTATATGAGGAAGGCTTTTATTTCTTTGAGACCCTCCAAAATGTTAATGTATTGTTACATGGTAATAATCACTGTCTATTGATTTGTGGTAATTTAGCATTAGCTGCATTATCTACCCTAAGCTATGATGGTGAGGTAGACGTTACTGTACGTGGTAATTCTTTTAAAATCAATGTAAGAGAAATGTCTACTCAGGTTATTATCACTGCGTTTAAGTTTTTACAGAATGGATTAGTTCACTATTCTAATTCAGGTGGATTCCCTGAGGGCCCTGCTTATTCCATTTATGCACACAGAAATATGGTTTCCTTACTGGCAACCCTTAGAAACCTATATGGAGAAACGGATGGTAAGATTAATTCCTTTGGATTAAGTGATGTACAAGGAATTATGAACTATATCAATTACCCTCTTTATACTTCCAGTCCAAATCATGAATCCTTCTATTATGGAGAAAGTGAATATTCTAACAATCAGCCAGCATTGTTGTGGTATACCAAGATTGATGAAACCAATATCAATGCGGCAATTTTAAGTAAACTAGCAGATGAAAATGAGCAATACAACATTTTAAGTCTGTTATGGTATACACCAGGCCTTTTTGATAAGATTGAGCTTCACAATATGGAAGAGTTGGATTACCTTTTAGAGGATCACGAGCTTGCTACCTTCCGTTCTGCCTTTGGAGATGAAATGGCAATCTTTACTGGGTTAAAGGGAATTGACTGTGCAAGTGGTTCCTTTGCTCATAAGAATCTAGATAGTGGTACCTTTGAAATCTATGCATTAGGAGAGAGATTCATTGGAAACTTCTGTAATGAGACCTACAATGTGATTGTTCCTAATGGCTTCTGGGACTATGACTATCAGCGTTGGACATATTACCGGAAAAGTGCACAGGGTCAAAATACATTAGTATTTAATCCAGAGAAAAATCCAGTGCTTCAACAGGATCCATATGCTACAGCACCTATTGTGGCATTTGATTCCAATAGCTCAGGTGGATATTCCATCGTCGATTTATCCAATGTATATAAGTCCGATGCTATCACTGCAAAACGAGGTCTAAAGCTATTTGATGACAGAAGTGTGATAATGATTCAGGATGAATTTGTTTTACGCGATGAGTCTACGGTTTACTGGAGTGCTCATACAGAGGCTCAGATTGAAATTATCAATGAAAAGCTTGCTAGATTAATTGTAAATGGCAAGAGCTTATATGCGTATATCAATAGCGAGGTAGGAACCTTCAGTGTTATGCCAGCAACAGCTCTACCAGGTACGATAGGTGAATTCTGTAACCTAGATAACCGAGGCATTAATAAGCTTGTCATTCGCTTAGATAATGTGGTTTCTGAAACATTATGCGTTGTTTTTGTTCCTACGTTAGAAGAAATTACAAGCTTTGAAAAATATGAAATTGTTCCTCTAGCTAACTGGAGCTTAGATGAACCAAAGAAGCTTCCAGATATCTCTGTAGAAAATATAGAGTTTGATGCTGAATTAGGAAACAAGTTTAAGTATATCTTTAATCCTTATCAGTATCAGTATGTGGTTAAGCTAGATCAAAGTGTAAAAGAGGTTCCTAATTTAGAAGTTACCTACAATCAAGAAAAATATAGGGTGACCATTGAAAAATCCAAGACCTTCAATCAATTTACTAAGGTGATTGTTGAGGATATTGAGACGGGAGAAACAAGAACCTATTCTTACCGCTTTATTGTAGATACCATCATTGATGGATATGAGGATTATACTCTAATTCCAGTTGGAAATGTGACAGGTTCAGCAGGTGTAGAAAACCTCCTGGATGGTGAAAAATCAACAGTCTTTACCTCTGAAAAACGAGAGATTGTAATATTTGAATTAGAGGATGTTAAAACAGTAACTAACGTTCTTATGCGTTTTTCAGGCGGATTATTGAATACCTACTATTTTGATATCTACTATAGTGTAGATGGCATAAACTGGACAACCTGTTATTTTGGTGGTCAAAGTACGAACAATATGGGAGATGAGGTATATAGCCTAGGCTTTGTTGAGGCAAAATACTTTAAGATTGTGTTTAACGGAAATAACAATGACTCCAAAACTACCATTTCTAAGGTTGAATTTTATCATAATAATTATGAGCCAGTTCAACCGGCAGAGGATAATTCTGTGCTACCTATCATCTTAGGATGTGTAGGAGGCGCTGTAGGAGTAGCAGTACTTGTTACAGTTGTAATTATAATATTGAAAAAAAGGAGAAAAAAAGATGAAAAAGCTATTGATGATGCTGATGCTAATCGTGACTAGTGTTTTAACATTGGCTTCTTGTGGTGGTAAAGGGGATGAGATGACCATTTTCCTTTATCAGGAAAACTACATCTATAAATCAGATATGCCTGTTTTCCAAAAAGCAAATGAATATGCTGGCATAGAGCTTAAGGGTGTTTTACAAAAGTATGATACCAATTATGATACGATTTATAATTTAAGAGGAAAGGATGCAAATCTAGTTGTTAACGATCAGGATACGATTGAGGCTACTGCGTTAAAGGATGGCATTTTCCTTGATTTAACTCCATTGATTGAAGCACATGCACCTAATTTAAAGAAATTCTTTGATGAAAATCCAGAGAAAAAGGCATGGGCTACAGCTAGTGATGGCAAGATTTATGGTATTCCATTCTATACAGATGGAAAAACTGCAAAAGCATTCTTTGTACGTCAGGACTGGGTAAATACACTTGCTGACAATGGCAAGCTTCCTACTGGTATTACGAAGACTAATTTAAATGATTTAACCGTAAATCAATTCCATGATTTATTAAAGGCTTTTAAGGATAATAAGAATTTGCTTACCAATGCCTATAATATTTATCCATATTTTGATAAGGATAAGGATTTTGCAATTTCAGAGCTAGCATCCCTATGGGGAGCAACAGCAGAGTACTACCTAGATAAGGAAGATAAAACTGGTGGTGCAAATGGTACTGTAAAGTATGGTGCAATTCAAGATGAATTCAAAACAGCTATAGAGCAAATCGCAGGCTGGTTTAAGGAAGGGTTAATTGATCCAGATATCCTTACCCCATCTACAGAGGATAAGCGTGTGACCTTCTTTGCTCAAAATAGTGGTGGAGCAACCCATGACTGGATTGGTACAACCTATTCCTTTAATGATGATGTCTATGCAGAGAATTTAGTAGACGGCTTTGAGGTGGTTTGTATAGCTCCTCCTACAAGAGCGGATGGTACAAAGTATGAGCCTACCATTCGTAAACAGATTGGTACGGTTACTGCAATTAATGCCTCTACAAGTGAAGAAAATCAAATTAAGCTTATGAAGTGGATTGACTATTTCTTTACAGAGACTGGACATGAGCAGCTTAACTTTGGTATTGAGGGTGAGCATTTTACAAAGAATGGTTCAACCTATACCTATACAGACAAGATTAAGAATGATAAAAATACAGCCTTAGCGAATTTGTATACAATTGGAGCTCAGCTACAAACTCCTGGTGTTCAAACCTTCACCTATGAGGAGGCTTGGTTATCTGAGCCTGCTAGAAATGCAATGAATATGTATGAAGAAAAAGGATATTTAAATTTAAGCTATAATGAGTTAATCTATCCTAATGTTAAGCTAAGCAATTCTGATTATCAAACCATCAATGCATCTAGAAGTGCAGTAACAACGGTATACTTAGATCAAATTAGTAAATGGTTAAATGCAGGTACTACAAATATTAGTGCAGATGCATGGTCTTCCTTTGTAAACGCAATGAAGAAGGCTGGAACGGATCTTATCACATCCACCATTCAAAAATATGTAAAGTAAAATAAATGGCAGAAGGAGAGTTGATTTTAATGGAATTTTATAATCCAGATAATGGCACCTATTTCTTATCCTTGCATGTTTTAAAGGATATGGATAGTACGGTCATTCCCTATATCTTAGATCAGAAGCCAATGGAATTTCCCATTTCTAATCAAGGATATTATATGATTTTCCTAGATCAATTCTCTTTTTGCAAAATTGAGGATAGTCAGGATATTAAAATCACTTTAAGGCGTTGGAATAAAAGCTTTTTGGAAGCAATACAGGGATGTAAGAATTCTCTATTAGAAGCTCCAATAGAAAATACCATTCTCTTAGAAAATCTATATAAAGATTTACCATTGGAAAATACGGAGCGTATATATCACATTTTTAAAAGATTACTACAGCTTGCCAAGCAAAGTAAAAAAGCAGGAGATGATATTTTACAAGAAGCCGTATTAAAGGAGCTTAAAAGTCAAGTGGTAAAGGAATATTCTGGCAAAACCAATTATATTGGAAATTGGTGGGTATATGAAATTGGTATTCCTAGATGTTTAAATGAAATACTTGTCCTATTTTATGAGGATATCTCTAAGGATGAGCTATGCTGGTATTTGGCAATTGAAAATTTCTATATCCCTGAGGCCATCTATGAGTATTATCGAAGAAACTATCCAAATATAAATAGACTTCGAACGAATTATGCGAATTTGGCAGATAATATTTATATTTGTCTATTGAGAAATATCCTATGGCACAACGAAGAAGAGGTAGAAAGGCTGTATGCCCTTTTACCAGAGTTGATTCAGGTTACCAAGGTGGGGAATGGATTTCATAGGGATGGTGGATTTATCTATCATACGACAATTCCATACACAGCCTCCTATGGAGAGGTTCTCCTGCATTCTATAACAAAAATCCTGGAAATTTATTATTATTTAGGACAGGATTGTACGGAATATTTAAGTGAGTTATATGCAGTTATTGAAGAATCTTACCTGCCATTTTTGTATCATCAAAGGGCACTTGATTGTGTTAGAGGAAGAGCCATCAGTAGAAGAGCGGATTGTCATTATAGCTTTAAGACGATTTTAGCTGCTTTTCATCGCTTGGCCAAGCTGTATAGTAAACAAGGCTTTATTGATTTAATCTTTAATGAAGAGGAATTTTTCTT
This sequence comes from uncultured Mollicutes bacterium, assembly GCA_900540705.1. GTDB lineage: Bacteria > Bacillota_I > Bacilli_A > Acholeplasmatales > Anaeroplasmataceae > Pelethenecus. The sequence goes on along the minus strand of UQGR01000021.1, from coordinate 15,557 downwards.
CTATACACCTAAGGCTTACGCCTTTAATTCTATGGACCGGTATATCAAAAGAAACAATTCCTATTTGCTAGCTATATCTGCTCATTCTAATACAGTTGCCGATTATGAAAGTATCAATGGTGAAAATCTATTGGGATATTACCAATCTAATTACACCTTTGATTTATATTATAATGAAAGTCCAGAACCAGATGAGGTTTTAAAAATAAATCCATTTTATCGAAATGGTTCTACCAATCCTCTTTTGGAAGAACAACCGAATCAAACTATGGATAACCAAATCACAGCGGGTGTAACTATGGATACTTGTCTAAATACCTGCTTTCATCAAAATAATCAGGTTAAGGGCTACTTTTCTAAGATTGTTTTAGAAAATTCATTATTGGCGATTGGGTCAAACATATCTTCTGATTTAGAGTATGTTTCAACCATATATAATTTTGAAGGGAATTACCTGCAAAATAAGAATGCATTTGAAGGTAAGGCCTTTCTACTTTATACAAAAGATTTACCAATTGTAGAGACAAAAAAAGAAAAGAGATCCTATTTTGATTTAAACCAAAATGAGAAGGATGAGCCTAAAGTATTTACCATTACTCGCTTTTATTATAAAAACCCGAAGGAATATGTGTATCAGCTTTATCCTAAAAAGAATTGTTTGGAGGATGAGTATGAGATAAAGATTTTAGAGCATGCTCATATAGTAACCTATAAATCCTATATTTTCATCAATCTATTTCAAAAGGGATATAAGGTAGAAATTGAGGGTATGTCCATTCAGGGATGTGCTTGTATAGCGGTAAAGAGAACCAATTCAGACATAGAACTGCGTCTCGCAGCTAGTCAGCCTCAACCGATAAAAATATCTATTCCAGGATATCATCTGGAGGAAGCAGATGTAACGGTTGAAAAGGATTATCTTATGCTGGAGGATGAATTTGAGCATTCTCTGCGATATAGGAGGGACGTATGAGGGGTATAAAAAGAGGAATAATGCTTCTATTTCTTATGGTCTCTATAGCTACAGGAATCACTAGTTTGGCAGCAGAAAAGGGATATCTAGAGGCGAAGGATTATATTTCAAGTTCATCTACAGATGTATCTAGTGAAGTATCGGATTTTCTAAAGCTTTGTAAGGCTAGGGGAGTAGATGCCTTCTTCAATCAAGGGGTTTATCCTATAACAGGAACGATTTCCCTGGCGAATGGAGTTTCTATGATTGGAGAAGAAGGGACTATTTTTCAGGGAACAGGACTAGAATATCAAAGCTATCTTCGGGATAATGCTGAAAATGTTAAAAGCATTACCATAGAAAATATCATCTTTGATAATGTGACTATTTATTTTCAAAGCTATGGTTCTACAGACATAACCATTCAAAACAATATCTTCCTCAATGCGAAAAAGGTAGATTTGAATGTGAACAATGGTTTAAAGCCAGATAGTTCAAATAAGAATGGTGGAGAATCTACAGGCTATTATATTTTAAAAAATCACAATAAGATTGATATAATTTCTAACTTATTTTTCAGGGATTCTAGTAGCTTGGGAAGAGGAATAGGACTCTACAAGACTCAAAATGCAGTTATTCAGGACAATTATTTTGGAATGCTGGAGGATATAGATCAAAGCATTGTTTCAGCGAAAACGAAGGCATTAAAACAAAGTGTGCTGAGCTCAGGACTATTAAAACAATCCTCTGACCAAGGTCATTTTATGACAGGAATCAATGTGATTAATTCCGATATAAACACAAAAATTATTGGCAATGCGATGTCTTTTAATAAGGATATAATAGAAGCTGGCTATGAGGATGGGAGTCAATCTACCAATGGATATAATCGGGATCATTTCATTTATGCAAAAATGTTTGATGGCTTGGACATTGTTGGAAACTCCTTCAAGGGAATGAATAAGAACCAGGATGGCGCAATTAAATGTCGCAATGGAGAAAACCTTCTCATCTATAAAAATATATTGATTGATTCCTTGATACTGCTATATGTTCAAAATGCTCAAACCAATTTATTTTTAAGAAATGTAGTGGTTCAGGAAAATATCTTTATCAATAAGGATTACTCCACCGAGCTCATTCAAATTCCTAGTGGAGATAAGGTTTTAAATAAATATATAACCATTGACTATTTGATTCTTTTAAAAAATTATGAGGAGTCGGCAGAACTGACTAATATCTCCTTTGTTGACAATGTTATATACTCAGCAGATTTAAAGAATGAACAAATTAGAGTAGATAATACGGGATTTGCAATGCCAAGTAATTTGACTATTCAGGGCAATGAAAATCTTCTCCACTCTAATACGAGAATCACGATACGAAATACATTAAATTCACAAAATATTGATCAAACCACTGATTTTTCCAATGGGGTAGCTTATAGCTGTGACATTGCAGAAGAATACCTAACTATTAAAATAGAAAATTTAGCAGAACAGCAGGAGATTCCTTTTCAAATTAAGGATGGAAGGCTTGTATCTTCTGCAGAAGACATGTATATAGATGGTCTTCCCTATACAAATCAGACGCTAAGCGAAGAAAGAGAATATCTGCTCTTTCTAAGTAAGGCTACAACATCCACTGTTTCCGTTGAAGGAGTGGAATATCAAGTTCCTTCTCATTTGTATACGGTTTGTAAAATTTCTATTCCAAAGGAAAATACCTATTCCATCACATTTGAAAGAAATGGTCATGGCTTGCAGCCAGAAGCTTTGAATCAGGCAAATGCTCTTCCAGAGAATCTACCAGTTCTTGAGGAGGAGGGATACATCTTTAAGGGTTGGTATTTGGATGAGCAGTTCTTGAATAAGGCACAAGGAGGAACGGAAATCTCTTCGGATACTATCCTTTTCGCCAAGTGGGAAATAGAGACCTATAAGATTAGTTTTATGGATGGGACTACTCGTCTTACAGAGGTTCAAATTCCTTATTTGCAGCAGCTAAATCAACCAGAAGCTCCAACCAAAGAGGGCTATAATTTCTTAGGCTGGTCAATGAAAGAAACTGAGTTTATAGAATATGATTTTAAGAATGTAGTAAAACAAGAATTCTCATTATATGCACATTGGCAGATTAAGAAATTTAATATTGCCTTTATGCTTAATCGTACAGATATGTTCAGTAGTATAGAAGCTGAGTATGGCCAAAGGATTGTTAAACCAAATGATCCAGTCCAAAAGGGGTATCGTTTTGAGGGCTGGTATGAAGATTTGAATATGAATACAGCCTTTGATTTTTCTACTCCCATAACACAACCTACAACGCTATATGCAAAATGGGATATAGAGGAATATGTTGTCACCTTTAAGATTGCAAATGAAGAGGTTGCCCAACAGCTTGTTCACTATGATGCCTATGTTCAGGCTCCAAATATATCTATAGAAGAAGGATATATTCTTGAGGGTTGGTATAAAACAGAAGAGCTAAAGGAGCCCTTTGATTTCACATTAGAAAAGGTTCAGGAAAATATTTGTTTATATGGAAAGCTTAAGAAGGTAGTCTATACGATAGCTTATGACGTGCAGGGACATGGTACACCAGTCGAAGCTATCAAAAATGCGACCACATTACCACTACAGCTCCCAAGCCTATCTGAGCCTGGATATACCTTTCTTGGCTGGTATTTGGATAGAGAGTGTACAACACAGGCAGCTCCAGGAACTAAGATTTCTTCTGATATTACTTTATATGCGAACTGGAAAAAAATTAAGGTTTATACGGTAGCCTTTCATTTGATTGGTACTGGAGAGGTTGCCAAGATATCTATAGAAGATGGTGACTTGGCTGCCCGACCTGATGATCTAACCCTGGAAGGCTATCGCTTTGATGCTTGGTATCTCGATGAAGCCTGTACGGAACAATGGGATTTTGCAGAGGATAGGGTAACCGCTAATCAGACTTTATATGCAAGATGGGTTGAGCTACCTTCTCAGGAGTCCTCCCCCTCTATTATGGTTATGTCCATTGCATTTTCAACACTAGCCGTTGTTTTAGTTGGGATTGGAGGCCTAGTCTTCTTTTTGAAGAAGAGGAAATAAACACCCTCTTTATACTTTTTTGGTTTTTTGATATAATAAATGTAAAATTTTGGTAGAAATTGATAAATCAAAAGAAAAGGTTGGGGATGCAGTATGGTCGTTGATAAAATTAAACTTGAAAGTGTATTGGTAAAGGAGCATGTTCTCTTTTCAAAGACAGAAAAAACAATTCACAAGTATATATTAGAAAATCCTGAACAGGTTATCTATGATACCTTGAGCAGTATTACAATGAAACTCCATGTAGGAGAGGCTTCTGTAGTTAGATATTTTAAAAAATTAGGGTATTCTAATTTTATTGCCTTTAAAATGGATATCTATAAGGCTTTACAGGAAATTGATACTAGAAGTGGAATTCCTTTTATTGATAACGTCTCAGAAAATATGATTGATGTCATCAAAAAAACAAAGGAATCCATTGATATGAAGGCAGTAGAAAGTGCTACAGAATTTATTTTAAATGCTAAACAGGTCATTATTGCTGGTATGGGAACTAGCCATACCACCGCGTTAGATATGTTCAGCAAGATTTTAAGAGTCGGTGTGAATGCAATGGTAGTAAATGATAGTCATTTTTCCTATATGCATACAGCAATTTTGGATGAGCGTGCCTGTGCGGTGATTTATTCCTTTAGTGGAGAAACTGAGGAAATGGTTAAATTCGCAAGACTTTGTAAGGAAAAGAATGTGAAAATTATTGTGATTTCTAACTATTCTAATTCCACGCTTTATTCTATGGCAGATGTATTCTTAAAAACAAATGGTTTTGAAAATGAAATTAGTGGAGGATTTTTCTGTTCCAAGGTTTCACAGGTTTTCGTGACAGATATTTTGGTTACGAGCTGTGCTTTAAAGGATATAGAAAAAACAAAAAAATATACGCAAAGTGTGACAAACACAGTGCTAAAGTAAAGGAGTTAATTTATGTGTCAAATACATAATGATATCTTTCGTTTGAGTGTCTCAACAACTGGTGCTGAGCTAGATGAGTTATGCATTCATGACATAAACATTCTTTGGAAAAAAAATAAAATTTGGAACGCTCAGAGCCCTCTTTTATTTCCTATTGTTGGTTGTTTAAAGGATAACTACTATATATATAAGGATAATAGATATAGCTTGCCATGTCATGGCTTTCTTAAAAATCAACCATTTCAGATAGTTAATAAAACAGATTCTATGGTGGAGCTCATTACATACTCTACAGAGGAAACCTTAAAAAACTATCCTTTTCCTTATGCACTTAAGGTTACCTATGAATTGCTTGATTACCATATCCATATTTCCTTTGAGCTTACAAATCTAGGAATAGAGGATATGCGATTTGGGTTTGGCTTTCATCCGGGGTTTGCCTATGATGGACTAGAAAAGGTATTAGGTAAAGATATCAAGGTTTTGTTTCAGGATAAGGAAGCCATATCTGTCGAGTTCAATCCTTCCTTTGTTACTAAAATGAGAAGGGACAATCTTGAGGAAATTAGAAATCTGAAAGATATTTCCAAGAAACTGATGGACAAAAGAACTCTTTGTTATCAAGACATAAACGATGTAGAGCTATATTCCTCCTTGGGTGTTCTTCAAATAAAACAGGATATGAAGTATATGGCCTTTTGGCAGAGTGAACCAGAAAATCCAAAATTTCTTTGTATAGAGGCCTGGGATGGACTGCCTGATGAAGAGCATACCAATCATCAATGGTCTGACAAATGGTATATGCAAACCTTAAAGTCCAAGGAATGCTATAAAAAAAATATTGTTATAAGCTTTATAGATAAAGGAGCACAAAATGAAAATAATTAAATGTAAGAATTATGAGGAAGCTAGTAAGGTAGCTGGAGAAATTATGTCAGAGGCAATCCTTTTAAAGCCAGATTTGGTTTTGGGACTTGCGACAGGATCTTCTCCCATTGGAACCTATAAGAATTTGATTGAGGATTTTGAAAATAAAAAGATTTCCTTTAAGGATGTTAAAACCTACAATTTGGATGAATATGTTGGTCTTAACCGAGATTGTCCTCAAAGCTATTATTATTTTATGAATGAAAATCTTTTTGACCATGTGGATATCAAGAAGGAAAATGTACATATTCCTTATGCAGATCCAAAGGCATTAGAGGAATCCTGTAAAAAATATTCTGAAGAGTTGGATAAAACCGTAGTAGATATTCAGCTTTTAGGAATAGGAGCGAATGGGCATATCGGCTTTAACGAGCCTAAGACCTCCTTTCAGCAGAAAACCTTTATTGTAGATTTAACTGAGAAAACAAGGTTAGATAACCAAAGATTTTTTAATTCCTTAGATGAGGTTCCTACGAAAGCAATCACGATGGGAATTGCTGAAATCATGAAGGCTAAGAAGATCGTTTTGATTGCGACAGGGAAGAATAAGGCTCTTGCAATGAAACGGCTGTTGTCTAAGGAAATTACAGAGGATTTCCCAGCTAGTGCGCTGCATTTACATCCAAATGTTGTGGTTATCACAGATGAAGAAGCATTAAGTCTGGTGAGCTAGTCTATGAAATTTAAAGGATTTAAAAATACGAATATCTATGTTGCGGGAAAAGGAATCGTTAAAACCTCCTTACGAATAGACCAGAATCAGATTATTGAAATTAAAGATGACCTAGAAGATTCAAATTTAATAGAGCTGGATTCTAGCTATATTGTAGTTCCAGGATTTATAGATAAGCATATTCATGGGGCGAATGGTTCTGATTTCATGAATCCAAGTGAAAAGGATATCCTGACTATTGGAAGGGCGATTGTCCAGGAGGGAACGACAAGCTGTCTTGCAACGACAATGACGCAATCCAAGGAAAATATCAATAAGGCCCTTCAAAATATTGCTGCTTATATAAATAAAAAGCCTACTGGCATTGAGATACTAGGCATTCATTTAGAAGGTCCATTTATCAGTCCTTCTCATGCAGGTGCTCAGCCAAAAGAATTTATCATTCCTTGTGATAAGGAAGCCTTTGAGGAATTTCAATCCTCTGCTGAAGGGCATATTAAACAGGTGACCTTAGCCTATGAAGAAAATGGAAAACAATTGACAAAGCATTTAGTAGACCAGGGAATTGTAGTTTCTTTTGGACATACCGATTGTAACTATAAGCTTGCCTATGAGGCTATGCAGGTAGGAGCAACCTCAGCAACACATACCTTTAACGCAATGCGAGGATTACATCATAGAGATATTGGAGTTTTAGGGCTAAGCCTCCTGCAAAAAGAAATCAATTGTGAGTTGATTTGTGATTTGATTCATGTATCTAAACCGGCAGTACAGCTTTTATTTCAGAATAAAGGAAAAGAAGGCGTTTGCTTGGTCACAGATTCTATGGAAGCAAAATGGATGCCAGACGGCTTATATAAGCTAGGTGGTCAGGATGTGATTGTCAAAAATCAGGAGGCAAGACTTAAAGATGGTACACTTGCAGGCTCTACTTTGAAGATGAATCAAGCAATTTTAAATTATATGAAAACAACAGGAATTTCATTGACAGAGGCAATAGATTGTGCAACGATTATTCCCGCAAAATGCTTGCATGTAGACCACTATAAAGGAAGTATAGAGATTGGCAAGGATGCAGATTTAGTAGTTATTGATAAGGATTTAAATGTCTATATGACGATATGTCGTGGTGAAGTAGTTTATTCTAATTTGTAGAGGAGTGTGATGGAATGTATATATTTGGAATTGATGTTGGAGGAACATCAATTAAAATAGGGGTATTTTTAGAAAATGGAACGTTAATTGAACAGTGGGAAATACCGACAATTCCTCAACATTTAATGGAAAACTTAGGAAATAGCATTTTAGAATATTTAAGAAATAAAAACATTAAAACAGAAGAGGTATATGGCTACGGTATTGGCATTCCTGGGATTGTTAAAAATGGAATAGCGTTAAGCTGTGTAAATTTAGGCTGGGAAAATGTGGATATTCGGAAGGAGCTTTGTAAGGTACTTGGATATTCTGCCAATGTGTATGTATTTAATGATGCAAATATGGCAGCCTTTGGAGAGGCCAGTTATTGTGATTCATCCTATGATTCTGTTGTCTTTGTAACTTTAGGAACTGGTGTTGGTGGCGGAATCATTCTTCATAAAGAAATTCTAGAGGGTGCTCAAGGGCTTTGTGGAGAAATTGGTCATATTGGGATTGATACAGAATTTAACTTTGATTGTTGTTGTGGAAATAAGGGGTGTTTAGAGACACTTGCCTCCGCAACAGGAATTGTTCGTTTGGCAAAATATTATCTTAAAGAGTATCCGACTCAGCTTAAGGAGCATTTTACAGCAAAGGACGTCTTTGATTTAGCTAAGGTGGGGGATGAGCTGGCATTAAAGGTGGTTGATACAGCCTGTCACGCTCTAGCTAGAGCCTTAGCTGGAATATCCTTACTGGTAAATCCAGATGCATTTATCATTGGTGGTGGACTTAGTAATGCAGGAGATTTTTTAATTGATTGTATTCAAAAGCATTATGCAGCAGTCTCCATTAAGCAAGCAAGACAAGTAAAAATTCAAGCAGCAGTTTTAAAAAATAATGCAGGTATCTATGGTGCTTGTGCTTATTTAATTCAAAAAAAATTTGAGGTGGAAAAAAATGGCAAATGTTAGTTTGAAAAATATTAATAAAATTTATCCAAATGGAGTACAAGCAGTCTTTGATTTTAACCTAGAGATAGAGGATAAGGATTTCATCGTTTTGGTAGGTCCATCTGGATGTGGAAAATCAACAACATTACGTATGGTTGCAGGCTTAGAGGCGATCTCTAGCGGAGAGTTATATATTGATGGAGAGCTTATGAATGAGGTTCCATCCAAAAATCGTAGTATAGCGATGGTATTCCAAAGCTATGCACTTTATCCACATATGACAGTCTTTGACAATATGGCATTTGGATTGAAATTAAGAAAGGTTCCAAAGCTAGAAATTAAGAAAAGAATTACAGAGGTAGCAGCTACTCTAGGCCTAGAGGCATTTTTAGATCGAAAACCTAAGGCTTTATCTGGAGGACAAAGACAGAGAGTTGCTTTAGGAAGAGCGATTGTACGTGATGCAAAAGTTTTCTTATTTGATGAGCCTTTATCTAATCTAGATGCGAAGCTTAGAGTTCAAATGCGTACAGAGATTGCAAGAATACATAAGAATATAGGAGCGACATCCTTATATGTAACACATGACCAAATTGAAGCTATGACTATGGCGACTAAGATTGTAGTAATGAAGGATGGTTATATTCAGCAGATTGGTACGCCAAAGGAAATTTATAATACTCCTGCGAATGTGTTTGTAGGTAGCTTTATTGGTACACCTTCTATGAATTTCCTACCTGGTGTGATTGATGAGAACGGCTTCTTCGTCACTGCAAATCAAGCCTGCAAGCTTCCTTTAAATCAGGAGCATAAGAAAAAGGTTGAAGAAGAAAACCTTTATGGAAAGGAAGTTCTTTTAGGAATTCGTCCTGAGGACATTGTCTATGAGCAGGGTAAACCAACAGATACTTCTTTAGAGGTTGAAGTTGATCTATTTGAAATGCTAGGTCATGAAGCAAATCTTTACTTTAAAATTGAGGATACCCCAATGATTTCTATTGTAAACTCTAGAGTTCAAATTGAAGAGAAATCTAAGGTGACCCTGACCTTTGATATGGAGCACTGTCATTTATTTGATAAAGAGACACAGCTTAGAATTTGCTAAAGAAGAGGAGGATTGACAACCAATCCTCTTTTTATTTTGTCAATAAAAAAATTTGGAAGCTTCTAACATAAGCAATCGTCTATTTTGAAAATATTTTTTACAAAATTCGGAAAAACCTGTGTGCGAATTTAAAAATATGCTATAATTCTTAAAGAACAACAACTGAAAAAAGTGGTGAGAATGTTGAATTTTACAACTTTATGCTATCTAGAACAAGGCGACAAATATTTAATGCTTTTTCGTAATAAAAGAGAAGCAGATATCAATCATGGCAAATGGCTTGGGGTTGGAGGACACTCTTTAGAGAATGAATCAAAGGAGGCCTGCCTTTTAAGGGAAGTTTGTGAGGAAACAGGGCTTCGTTTAAAAACCTATGAGCTAAGAGCCACCTTGCATTTTATAATGGATGAGGAAGAAGAACTTTGTTATCTATTTACTTCCAAGGAATTTGAAGGAACAATGAGCTTATGTGATGAAGGGGAATTGGCCTGGGTGCCAAAAGAAGAAATCCTGAAGCTTCCTCTTTGGGAGGGGGATTATCTTTTTTTGAATCGTCTGTTGAAGGATGCTCCTTATTTTGAAATGACCTTATATTATGAAAATGGAAGATTAAAGAATAGTTTGGTGGAGGAATAAAAATATGAAATTACAAGCATTGATTCAAAAGGCTCAAGTTTTAGCCGTCGAGAAGGATAAGGAAGAAAGTGCTGTCATTTTACTTTTAGAGCATGTAACCAGCCTTAAGACAAACCAATTATTTTTAAGGATGCAGGAAGAGGTTGAGGAAAAAATTGAACAAGGCTTTTGGGCATTATTTAAAAAATATCTAGATGAAAATATACCAGTTCAATACCTGGTTGGATATAGTTGTTTTTACGGCTATGATTTTATAGTCAATGAGCATGTTCTTATTCCTCGTTTTGAAACAGAGGAGCTGGTGGAAAATATTTTATATCGGTATGATCAGTATTTTAAGGGTCAGACTGTCGATGTTTGTGATCTAGCAACGGGCTCTGGCTGTATAGGCATATCCTTGGCCTTAGAGGAAAAACATATGCGAGTAGTCGCTACAGATATTTCTTCGGAAGCTCTAGAGGTAGCTAGAGAAAACAATGACAAATTAGGGGCAGATGTAACCTTCTTGAAAGGAGATATGCTAGAGCCTTTACAGGGGCGTAGGTTTGATATTTTTGTATCTAATCCACCATATATTCCTGAGGATGAGCCAGTTATGTCTTTGGTAAAGGAAAATGAACCAAACCTAGCGCTCTTTGGAGGAAAGGATGGTATGAAATTTTATCGTATCATTTTAAGTGGAGTAAAGCCATTTTTAAAGGATAGAGCCATTCTTTGTTTTGAGCATGGATATGACAAAAAGGAGGAAATGCTTAAATTGGCAGCTCAATATTTTGAGGATGCAAGAGTAGAAGTACTGAAGGATTTAGAGGGAAAGGATAGAATGACATTCATCTATGTGGGTGACTTCAATGAGTAAGCTAATCATTTTTCCGACCGATACAGTTTATGGAATTGGCTGTAATATTTTTGATTTACCAAACATAAAAAAAATATATGACATCAAGCATCGTAGCTTGGATAAGCCCTTAGCCTGCTTATGCGCTAACCTAGAACAGATTCAATCCATTGCCCATATCAATGATAGGATAGAAGGATTGATTCAAAGGTTTTTGCCTGGGGCATTGACCATCATTGTTCCAGCGAAAGAGGAGGTCAAAGCTAAGTTGGGATATAAAACCATAGGAGTAAGAATTCCTGACTCTAGTTTTGCAATTCAAATCCTTTTAGAACATGGTCCGATGCTGACAACATCAGTCAATGATAGTGGTATGCCTCCTATAAATGAATATGAGATTCTAAGAAAAAAATATGCTTCCCTTGTGGATGAAATTTATCCACCTTGTGGAAACTCCTCTAATCTTTCTTCGACGGTTATTGCCGTTGATGGAGAAAAAATCAACGTATTAAGAGAAGGCAGTATTACTATTTCCATGATAAATGAAGTATGGAATGCATAAAAGCCACCCCCTTGGGTATGATAACTCATAGGGGGAATTTTTTATGAGAAAAATAGGGCTTGGCTTATTAATTATAGTTTTTATAGTTGTTGTAGTTTTAAATTTAAAAGAGGATAAAGAAATTCGGGTGAGAATTATCCCGAATAGTGACTTGACTTGTGATTTAGAGGTTAAAGAAAAAGCAAAGGAAATCACAATTTGTTATTTAAAGGAAGCATTTGATGAGAATTATGATGTATACATTTCTAGAATGCAGAAAACCATTCCATCCTTCCAAAAAATTTTAGAAAAGGAACTACAGGAACCAGTGGAAGTTAGCTTAGGTAATCATACCTTATATAATAAGACATATAATAATAGTGCAGTTAAAAATACTTCCGAAATGACCTTGTATGTTGTGATTGGTGAAGGAGAGGGCTCTAACTGGTGGGGAAGTGTATACCCTGAGTTTTTAGAGGTTAGCAGTAGTCAAGAGGTCAAATATGAGAGTCTCATTTTGAGTATTTTTAATAAAATAAGAGGAGAATGACATGATTAGAGTAGAAAAAATCAACCCGTCTATTTTTTCTCAGGCTATTGAATTTTTAACATCGGTGCCTTCCATAGATAAGATAGACGAGACGATTTTGAATAATGCCTGTATAGCGTTTGATGATACAAAAATAGTAGGGTGCATATCCTTTGAGGAATTTTCAAATAAAGGATTAATCCGATACTTTGTTTTTAAGAAGGTACTATCCTTAGAGTATTTAGAGCTGTTGTTAAACGCATTAGAGGATAACGCAAGAAGTAAGGGAATTTTTACCCTGGTTTGTATTGCAGAATGTAGTCAGATTGAGGAGCTATTCCGGTCCTTGGAATTTTACCCAGTTTCTGAGTCAAAGATTTTTATCAATGAAGAGAATATTTCTAACACAAATTTTAAATCTGCTTTATTTTTAAGTAAGGATTTGTCTTAATATTCTTGTAAATATTTTATGGTTTTTGTATAATAGAGCTAGTAAGAATTTCTAGGAGGAGCGTTATGTATAAAATCATAGATCGATATATTGATAAGCTGATGACCTCAAAGCCAGATTTGCCTTTGTGGAATATAGAAGCAATTAAGCAAGGGAAAAAGCCAGCTTGGAATTACATTGATGGTTGTATGATGGTTTCTTTATTGGAGCTTTATAAAACCACGAAGGAAGAAAAATATTTAGAGTTTGTAAAAGGCTTTGTGGATTATTATGTACATGAGGATGGAACGATTTTAGGTTACAATAAGGAAAAGTATTCCACAGATGATGTTTCAGAAACTAGAGTTTTATTTGATTTATATGCATACACAAAGGAAGAAAAATATTCAAAGGCCATAGAAATGGTTTATGAACAGGTGAAAACTCATCCAAGAACCAAGGAAGGGAATTTCTGGCATAAAAAGATTTATCCGAATCAAGTATGGCTTGATGGATTGTATATGATGCAGCCTTTTTATACGCGGTATGAAACAGAAAGAAATAAAATGCAAAATTATGCAGATATCGTACGACAATATAAAAATGTTTACTCCTTGATGAGGGATGAAAAAACAGGGTTATATTATCATGGATTTGACAGTTCTAAGGAAATGTTCTGGGCTGATAAGAAAACAGGCTTATCCAAAAATTTTTGGCTTAGATCTTTAGGCTGGTTTACGGTTTCTTTAATCGATGTTTATGAATATATGAATGAGCAGATGTATGATGAATATCACACCATTAAAATGATGTTCAAGGAAACGGTAGATAGCTTATTAAAGTTTCAAGATCAAGAATCTAAAATGTTTTACCAAGTCCCAAATTTTCCAAATAGAGAAGGAAATTATTTAGAAACCTCAGGGTCTAGTATGATTGCCTATGCAATATTAAAGGGCGTTAGACTTAAGGCTTTACCTGAAAGATATCAAAAGATTGGTTTGGAAATTTTTAATGGAATTTGTAATAAATATTTAACTGTGAAAAATGATGATTTAAATTTAGGTGGTATTTGCTTGGTGGCAGGACTGGGGCCTGAAACGAATTTGAGACGTGATGGAACCTTTGAGTATTATATGTCAGAGCCAGTTGTGGAGAACGACGCCAAAGGGGTTGGACCATTTATTATGGCCTATACTGAGGTTAAGCGTTTATTGAAGTGATAATTTGAAGGATACCTTTATACATCGATTTAGGGTATCCTTTCTTTTTTTGAGGTGAACCATGGAAATAGAGACTTATAAAGAATTAGCAATGCGTACAGTAAATCCTAATCTAGATAAGAAGGAACTACTAATCAATAGTGTGATGGGTTTGTGTGGGGAATCAGGAGAGGCAATAGAGCTAGTCAAAAAGCATCTGTTTCACCAGCATCCCCTAGATAAAACAGGTTTAATCAAGGAGCTTGGAGATGTTGCCTGGTATTTGGCAGAGGCTGCGTGGGCACTTGATGTTTCTTTAGAAGAGATTTTAATTCAAAATATTGAGAAGTTAAAAAAAAGATATCCAGAGGGATTTCAAAAGGAATTGTCCATTCATAGAAATGAAGATTAGAATAGTAAGATGGGAAAAGAAGAGGTAAAGTATATGATAAGAGTAGGAATTTGTGGCTACGGAAATTTAGGAAGAGGTGTTGAGGCTGCCTTAGCATACGCCCCTGATATGGAGTTGGTAGGAGTTTTTACGAGAAGAGCTCCAGACTCTGTACATCCTAAAAGTAATGTCAAGGTATATAGCATAAAGGAAATAGAGAAGTTCAAGGATAAAATAGATGTTATGATTTTATGTGGTGGGTCTGCCACAGACTTGCCAGAACAGACACCAGAGCTAGCTAAAATGTTCAATGTGATTGATAGCTTTGATACCCATGCAAATATTTATGACCATTTTCATAGAGTGGATGAAGTGGCAGCTGAGGTTAAAAAGACGGCAATTATTTCTACTGGCTGGGACCCTGGAATGTTTTCCTTGAATCGTATTTATATGGAATCCATTTTACCCAATGGTAAGGATTATACCTTTTGGGGTAAGGGGGTTAGCCAAGGCCATAGTGATGCAATTCGGAGAATAAAGGGCGTAAAGGATGCAAGACAGTATACGATTCCTAAGGAGGAAGCCTTAAAGCGAGTTAGAAGTGGCGAAAATCCAGATTTATCTACAAGGGAAAAGCATTTGCGGGATTGTTATGTCGTCTTAGAGGACGGTGCAGATGCAAAGGTGGTTGAGCAAGAAATTAAGACAATGCCTAATTATTTTGCAGAGTATGATACCTATGTTCATTTTATTTCTATGGAAGAATTAAATAAAAATCATAAGGGCATTCCTCATGGTGGCTTTGTCATTCGGACAGGACAAACGACAGATGGGAATCAGCATAAAATAGAGTATAGCCTTAGCTTAGATTCTAATCCGGAATTTACAGGTAGTGTAATGGTGGCTTATGCTAGAGCCTGCTATCGCTTGAATAGGGAAGGAAACTATGGCTGTAAGACGGTTTTTGATGTCGCACCTAAATATCTTTCTTTAACGATTTATGGAGATTTATTAAAGCATACTTTATAATAAGGTTATAGAATTAGCACCCGTCAGTGGGTGCTTATTTATTTATGTTCTGCATAGAATAAAATTGTTAAAAAAGTATATTTTTTTGTTGACTTTACAATCGTTTTGTTGTATTATAAACAAGGCTGTGATAAAAATAGCTTAAAGTTTTAGTCTTTGAAAACTATATATGACGGAAGAATAGAAGGTATTGTTAGAGAAACA
>UQGR01000020.1 GCA_900540705.1 uncultured Mollicutes bacterium | reverse complement strand
AAAATACTTTTTCGACACGCTGAGGGGCGGCCTTCATGGCCGCCCGTGAAATTGCCTGCCATTTTGCCACTTCGCGGCAGGGATCGATGAGGACATCGCCCCCTACAAGTGCATCGCAATCTGCGCTGCATTTGTAGGGGTCGTTTTTTTGCGGGAACCAAAATGCGCCAAAATCCGTCTGAAAAAATAGTCTCTGTCCGAGATGAGTATTGGTGAGCAAAAATATACATTTTCACAGAAAATTATGCATAAACAGAATTGTAGCTGACATAAAAAGTTATATTCCCTTACAAAAACAATTTTGTGGGGGTACTTTATGTCTAATTTTCATTCCAATTACAAAGATATTCATAAACAAATTGCTATTGCTGATTTTACAGACGAGCAAATCCAAGAGTTAATCACCGCTCTGCAAATAAAGCGGAGTGCCAAATCCAAACTGACAAAGGAAGAAAAGGTATTCTATCAATGTTGCAGAGAACGGAGAAGTTATGCCCAAAACCAAGACTTGGATACTGTTGTCTGCCCTATTTGTGGTTCTGTCAAGGTTATCAAGAACGGAACAAGAAATGGCAGACAGAGATATTTCTGCAAGGATTGTCAAAAGACATTTGGAGATACCAACGGCACAGTTGCCTTTCGCTCCAAAATGTCTATTGGCAAATGGATTGAGTTTATCAAGTTGACCTTACAAGGTGAGAGTTGCCGTACCATAGCCAAAAATCTCCGTATCAACAAACAGACAGTATTACACAACAGATATAGGATATGTGCTGTTCTCCATCAGCTTGTCAGCAATCAGGACGATTTCAGAAGTTTGGCAGAGAGTGACGAGTATTACTATCCCTTGTCTTTCAAGGATATAAAAGACCCTATGTTCTTCTTGGGTACACTTGGCAGAATGCCATACACCCATAGAAAGTTAGATAAGAAACTTGAATATGTTGAGAAACAAGGATTTGATACTGAGTTCTTGCATTCCCTCCACAAAAATGCAAAGTTGGATAGAAACGAGTTGCTGAACTTTGTTGAAGAAGATGATTTGCAGTCACAAGAGAAGTTCTCTAATGCCCTAAACCGTATGGATACAGAAAAAGTCATTCAAGTCCTAAAAACTCTGAACGAACAGCAGAAGAAAAAGAGAGGTATCAGCAATCAGCAAGTATGCTGTCTGTCTTGTGTGGACAGGGATAAAAACCACTTTTTGCAGACTGTTTGTGTCGGCAGAATACAGCCAACTCATATCGAACAAGCCCTTGTCCCCCACTTCTCAAAAGATACTGTTTTGGTTGCAGATAGCCACAGAGCATATAAGACGGTAGCCAACAAGCATAAGATACCCTTAAAGCAAATCCCAAGTGGAAAACATACAAGCGGTGGGTACAGTCTCGGTCATATCAACGGCTACCACCACAACATTAGTGATTTTATGTATCTGTATCACGGTGTAAGTTCAAAGTTCCTCGACTACTATTTGGCTCTGTTCTATTGGATTGAAAAGAACAAGGACAAATCCTATCTTGACCAAGCCTATGATATTATCACTCTGTTATCCAATCAGACTAAGAAAATACCGCTTGCCAAGTTTAAGGACAAGCCGATATCCTTTGACTTGAAAGGGCTTTTAGGCTAAAAAAGTTTAAATTTCGTTTTTGGAATGAGACAAATAGACCGAAGTATGCTATAATATAGCTATAGTTCAGAACTTTTTGCTGTTCTTTTCGTCTATATAGGCAAGGAACAGTTAAACAAACTTGAATTATATAAACGTGTGAGATTGTATGAAGAAAAAGAAAATCATTTTATTGGTTTTAATTGGTCTGACCATATGGATTACGGAAGTTTGTGGTATTCATGCAGAGGCTAGTCAAACGAATATAAGTGATAAATGTGCAGAAGTTAAAAATTTTTTATTGGCAAATTTAGATGAATTTAAAAAACAATATCATGAAAACTATGATGATACACTTTCTGTAGATAGTTTTGAAGGATATACCTTAGTCTATGTGATAGACAAGGATAAATATGCTCTTTACATTGATTTTAATGATGACAATGGTTATATGATTATTTCCTTGAGTATGGTGATATACAAGCTAGAAACAAAAGGAGATTTAGATTATTTAAAAAATGTTGATTTTGCTTATTATAGTATAGTAGATGGATTCTTATATGAGGAGAATGGACGGTATCATAGCTTTATCGACTCACAAGCGAATCCTGAAGCAGTTCAATATGGATATAAAGGACAAGCCTCTGACGGCGATGGCTTTATTTATAATTTGGATGATTATATTGCGGATCGGTATTCAGACTATAAGCTAAATAAATCCTATGATTATTGTGCAACATCAATAGATTATGTTACTACAATAGATAATGATGTGGATTTTTACAGAAAGTATATTTCAAAGGATAATGGAAAAACGTATTCTGTGGTAGAGCCAGAAAATGGCTGTGCCTTAGTAGCGGCAACCAATGTAATGTATAGCTGGCGAAATACGGGTATCATTCCTCAGTTACCTGCCCCTACAAAGGCTAAGGTAAATATAGAAGCTCAACGCAGAGCAGAATCCTTTTATTCTACCTATGGTACTGGAACAGGTGGCACGGGCATTGAGTCCTACTGGAAAAAGACCTCCATCACAGAGGTTCCAGAGGTTTATTCTGTAGTTAGAGAGTATGCTGTAACTCAAAAAGGGTATACACCTGTCCGTGGTTTGTCTGCAAGCGAGGCAATGGCTACTATGATTCATACAGTAGGGGAGTATAATTTAGAGATTCAACCTCAAACGAGCCCTCATTTTGCAGATGTCATGTTGTTTTTGAGAAATGATCGTGCTGTATTTTTAGGTATTTCTAATAGTTCATCCTATGGAAATCATGCCGTAGCGCTATTAGGGTATCGAGAGTATACCTATAAAAAGACTTGGTGGTTTGTAGAAACAGAAGAGACAGCGTATTTTTATATTATCCTTGATGGTATTAAGAGATACGTATCCTATTTCGATCCAAACACAACGGCGTACCCTTCCTTTGAAATAGAAATTGAGCAATGGGTTGAAGAGCATATTCTTGATATTATATGGTGTGAAAATGACGAGGAGCTTTTAAAAATTCTTTTTCCCTTATTAGTAACGTCAGATTATCCATTAGTTCAAGTATGTAATAAACTGAATGAATTGATAGATATTGGAATAAAGTGGATTTTGGGAGAGAAACTTTGAAGAAAATTAATAAGTTTTATCGTGATTTAACAATTTTCACAGTTGGGTTGCTAATCCTTTCATGTATCTTATTGGCCTCTGGATGCGTAATTTACATTAATGATTTTTTTTACAATGAGTTAATACCTTTTTGTTTAATCATTATGCTTATGATATTTTTAGCTACATATGCGACAAATATGATTGTAAATTTTAAGCCTCTAGGTAAGGTGTTTGGCGTAATCATACTTGTAATTACTTTTTCGTTGTTATCCTGTACCTATTTTGCGTATAGGTATATGGTAGACAACACCACTTATGGGAAAACCACTGTAGTGGAATGTGAAACGGACAACCCGTTTCGAAAGGTTGTTAAATATTCAGGAGCTTCTGAGCACAAGGGCTACTATGAGAGAACCTTTCTATGTATATATAGGAAAATTGACTACAACCCAAACTCCAACGATTAATTTACTTCAACGGGAGATATAAACCACAAAACGATTCTAAAGAGGAACTGCAAATTAATTTTTGCAGTTCTTTCTTTTTTTATTTGTCATTTTGTTATATAATACTAACTGTTTAGGGGTGAATTTGATGTTCATAAGATTTATAAAATATTATAGACCATATAAAAAAATGTTTTTTTTAGATATGCTTGCTGCCTTATTTATCTCTTTAATTGGGTTGCTTTACCCGATATTGACGAATAAGATTTTAGATGAATTTATTCCAAATCAACAGTTTCAATGGATTGTAATTTTGGGGTTGTCGTTATTAGGCTGTTATCTTGTTCGAATGCTGTTGAGATATTTTGTTCAATATTACGGACATGTTATGGGAGTTAAGATGCAGGCAGATATGCGAAGTGAAATGTTTAAGAAACTGCAAAAGCTTCCTTTTTCCTATTATGATGAGCATGAGACAGGTAAGATTATGAGCCGTATGACGAATGACCTGATGCAGGTTTCTGAGTTGGCTCACCATGGACCGGAAAATATTTTTATTTGTGGAGCGACAGTAATTTTATCTTTTGCTTATTTACTGACCCTAAATTGGGTTTTAACCTTGATTGTTTTTGCCTGTGTACCTCTTTTGGTTTTTATTAGCTTAGTGATGAGAAAAAGAATGAATCGAGCTTTTATGGAAACTAGAAAGTCTGTTGCCGTTATCAATGGAGCGCTCGAATCCTCCATTACAGGCGTGCGTGTTACGAAGGCATTTAATAATAGTGAAGAGGAGCTTCGGAAATTTGAAGTTGGAAATAAACAGTTTGTGAAGGCCCGTAGTAAAGCATATAAGGCAATGGGACAATTTGGGTCCTCGACAGCGTTCATTACCGATTTGTTTAATTTGGTGGTTCTTGTTGTAGGAGCTATCTTCGTATATAAGGAATGGAATGTGGATTATGCCATTTTAGTTACTTTTATGGTTTCTATCAATGTGTTTATCAATCCTTTAACTACCTTAATTAACTTTGTAGAACAATATCAGGAGGGGGTTACTGGATTCAAACGTTTTATAGAAATCATTGATGAGACCGAGGAAATGGAATCTCCTGAGGCTATAGATGTAGAACAGCTGGAGGGGAATATTGAATTTAAAAATGTTTCTTTTGACTATGAAACAACAAAAGGTGTTTTAAATGATATTTCTTTTGAAATTCAAAAGGGAAAAACGGTTGCCTTTGTGGGACCGTCTGGTGGTGGAAAAACAACCATATGCCATTTGCTTCCAAATTTTTATCCAGTAACAATGGGAGAAATTACGATTGATGGCTACAATATTAACCAGCTAAGCTTTGCTTCCTTAAGGAAGCACATAGGGATAGTGCAACAGGATGTCTTCTTATTCACAGGAACCATCTTAGAGAATATTCGCTATGGAAGATTAGAAGCTACAGATGAAGAGGTCTATGAGGCTGCAAGAAAAGCCAATATTCATGAATATATTTTAACTTTAGAAAATGGCTATAACACTCAAATTGGAGAGCGAGGGATTAAGCTTTCTGGAGGGCAGAAGCAAAGACTTTCCATCGCAAGAGTATTTTTAAAGAACCCTTCTATATTAATATTAGATGAGGCGACCAGTGCTTTAGACAATGTGACAGAGGCATATATACAGGAATCCTTAGAACAGCTTGCCAAAGGAAGAACTACCTTGGTTGTGGCACACCGGTTATCTACCATCAAAAATGCGGATATCATCTATGTGATTGATGAGGGTAAAATAAGAGAAAGTGGAAGCCATGAGGAGCTGATGGCACAGAATGGAGAATATGCTAAGCTGTATTACCAGCAGTTTAAAAATGCAGAGCTAATGGTAAATCAGACTTTATAAGTTTCGAGAATGAATTGAAGAAAGAAGGAGATGGAATGCTACGCGTTATACTGAATCCCAAAGAAGAGGAAAACCTTCTTTGTGGCTTTCCATGGGTTTATAACAATGAGGTCAATTCCTTTATTGGAACCATTGAAAATGGAGCAGTTGTAAGAGTTGAAGCCTCAAATCAAACCTTTGTAGGCTATGGGTTTTTCAATATGGATTCCAAATTGATGGTGCGAATGCTTACCTTAGAAGAGGAAATCATTAATGAGGAATTTTTTAGAAAAAGAATTCGTTATGCGTTAGAGCATAGAAAATCTCTTGGCTTTGGCTCCTGTTGTCGTCTGATATTTGCAGAAGCAGATTTCTTACCTGGACTCATTGTAGACCAGTATGGGGATTACTTGTCTGTTCAATTCTTATGCTTGGGAATGGAGAAAATAAAAGATTTAATTGTGAAGCTTTTGGTAGAGCTACTTCAGCCAGCGGGAATTTATGAACGAGATGATGTGTCCATAAGAGAAAAGGAAGGACTTCCTCAGGTAAAGGGCTTTTTATATAAAGAGTTTAATCCTAGAGTTGAGGTAGTAGAAAATGGAATTCGTTTTATCGTAGATATAGAGCATGGCCAGAAGACAGGTTATTTTTTAGACCAAAAGCTAAATCGCGATTGTTTAAAGTATTATGTAAAGGATAAGGTGGTTTTGGATTGTTTTTCCAATGTGGGTGGTTTTGCCCTCCACGCCTGTAAATATGGAGCGAAGCATGTGGATGCCTGTGATATTTCAAAGCTTGCCTGTGAGGATATTCGATTTAATGCGAGCTTAAATGGATTTACCAATTTGAATGTAATATGTACTGATGTCTTTGATTATTTGCGGCAAGAAGAGCTCAAGGATACCTATGATGTGATCATACTAGATCCCCCAGCCTTTACAAAGGATAAGGCGACCGTGAAAAAAGCTTATCGTGGTTATAAAGAAATCAATTTACAGGCTCTAAAGCTGATTCGGTCTGGAGGATATCTACTCACCTTTTCCTGTAGTCAGCATATGACACCAGATTTATTTATGCAAATGGTGAAGGAAGCGGCTATGGACGCAAAGCGTCAGGGTCAATTTTTAGATTTTAGAATCCAAGCTCCCGATCATCCTGCGTTGTTGTCAGGTAAGGAACAGCTTTATTTAAAGAGTTTAATTGTTAGAGTGAAATGAGGAGAATGAGATGGAACCAATAGTTTTTGAAAAACACAGAGAGAAAATATTAGACCAGATGATGGATGCATCCATCTTGGTTATCTTCTCTAAGCCAAAGCCAGATGTAAAGAAGGATGTAGACCGGAACTACTATTATGTGACTGGCAATTTTGAGTTTGATAATATTTTAGTTTTAATCAAAAATGGAAATTTAAAAAAAGAAATGATGTTTATTCAGCCCTATGATGAATTTAAGGCCAAATGGGTTGGAGCTCCGCTTTCTAAAGAAGCGGTGTATGAGCAGTCCAATCTCAAGGAGATTTATTATATTGACGAGTTTGAAACAATGCTTGATAGTTATGCTTCCGAGCTTACAAAGCTTTATGTGGATTTAAAGGATGGAAAGGATATCTATAGTAAAGAAATGCTGTTTGCCAAAGAGATGAAGGCAAAGCATGAACATTTAGTTATTTATAATGCAGAGCCTTTATTTAAAAAAGCCAGAACCTTAAAGCATCCCTTAGAGATAGAAGAGATGCAGCATGCTATTGAAATCACAAGGCTTGGAATTGAGCATATGCTTTCTCACCTTCAGGAAGCCTATGAGTATCAGATAGAAAGCTATTTTGATCAGGCAATTAAATATCATGGGGCTACAGGATACGCCTTCCCTACCATTGCGGCTAGTGGAAAGAATGCCTGCTGCCTACATTATATGGCAAATGAAGATGTAGCGAAATCAGGAGATTTGATATTATTCGATTTAGGATGCTCGTATAATATGTATTGTTCTGATATCTCAAGAACCTTTCCTGTAAGTGGAAAATTCACGCCACGCCAAAAGGAAATTTATAATATTGTTTTAGAAGGACAAAAATGTGTTATGGCTGCCATCCGTCCTGGAATTACCACAAAGGAGTTGAATCAGGTTCTAATTCAGTTCTATGCTAAGGAACTAAAACGAATTGGCTTGATTCAGGAGGATAGCGAGGTAGCTAAATATTATTATCATGGAGTATCCCATCATATCGGCTTAGACTGTCATGACCTATGTGAATACACGCCATTACAGCCAAATAGTATCATCTCCTGCGAGCCAGGCTTATACATTGCCGAGGAAGGAATTGGAATCCGAATTGAGGATGATATTTTGGTTACGGAAGATGGTTGTATCAACTTAAGTAAAAATATATTAAAAACTGTCGAAGAAATAGAAAAATTTATGGAGGAAAGAAAATGAAAAAACAAGTATTAAAGGATTATGCAAAGCTAATTGTTAAGACCGGTGTCAACGTTCAGGAAGGGCAGGATGTAATCATCAGTGCTTCTGTAGAAGATGCTTATTTTGTGGAATATGTAGTAGAGGAGGCCTATAAGGCAGGTGCTCGTGAGGTTACAGTAGACTGGAGCTTTCAGCCGTTAGCTAAGCTAGACTATACCTATCAAACCATTGAAACCTTATCTGAGCTTCCAGAATGGTATTTAAAGAAACAGGAATATCGTGTAGAAAAATTACCTGCTATGATTCACATTGTTTCTAGTGACCCAGACGGATTATCTGGGATTGATCAGGGAAAGGTTTTAGAGGTTCAAAAGGCGATAGGCCCAACTTTAATGAAGTATCGGGAACAGATGGACAATAAGCACCAGTGGACAATCGTTGGAATTCCAGGAGAAAAATGGGCAAAAAAGATTTTTCCTAAGCTGTCTACAGAACAGGCGATGGAGGCATTATGGGATGCAATTTTAAAGGTGACTCGTGTAATTGGAGATCCAATTGAAAACTGGAAAAAGCATAATGAGAATTTAGCTCTCAAGACAAAGAAGTTAAATGAGTTAGGAATTAAAACCCTGCACTATTCTTCTAAGAATGGAACGGAGTTCACTGTAGATATTCATCCAGAAATGAATTTCTTAGCTGGTGGAGAAACCACCTATTCTGGAGTATTTTACAATCCTAATATGCCAACAGAGGAGTGCTTTACCTCTCCTATTAAGACGAGCGCAAATGGCGTCGTAATGGCGACAAAGCCTTTATCTGTTCGAGGTGTTCTAGTCAGCGATTTTGGGTTCCGTTTTGAAAATGGAAAGGTGGTTGAGGTGCTTTGTAAAAAACAAGAGGATATGGATGTTCTTACTAAGCTTATTTCTACCGATGAGGGAGCTGCCATGCTTGGTGAGGTTGCTTTAGTTCCTTTTGATTCACCAGTAAACCAAACCAATCTTCTTTTCTACAATACCCTATATGATGAGAATGCCTGTTGTCATTTAGCTATTGGTAGAGCCTTCAATGAATGTATTAAGGATTATCAGCATAAAACAGAAGAGGAAATTAAGGCTATCGATTTGAATACCTCTATGATTCATGTTGATTTTATGATTGGAAGTCAGGATTTGTCCATTGTTGCTGAAACCTATGATGGAAATGAAGTTCAGATTTTTAAAAATGGAACTTGGGCAATTTAATTAAATTTTTTGATTTTCCATAGATTGACCTTGTAAAATATTTTATAAAATTTTTTGGTTGAAAAAGGGTGTCTTTTATAATATAATCTATGAGGGCACCCTATAAGTCCTCCTATGTGGAGGACTATTTTTTTATTATTTTTGAGGTGATTACAATGAAGAAGCAGGTAAAATATATATTTGTTACAGGAGGTGTTGTTTCCTCCCTTGGAAAAGGAATTGCAGCATCTAGTATCGGCAGGCTTCTTAAAAATAGAGGCTTAAAGGTTTTTATGCAAAAGTTTGATCCTTATATCAATGTTGACCCAGGAACAATGTCTCCTTGTCAACATGGTGAGGTTTTTGTGACAGATGATGGCGCGGAAACGGATTTAGATTTAGGACACTATGAACGATTTATAGATGAAAATTTATCTAAGAATTCTAACATCACGACGGGAAAGATTTACTCTAGTGTAATTGCCAAGGAGAGAAGAGGAGATTATCTAGGAGGTACTGTCCAAGTAATTCCTCATATTACAAATGAGATTAAGGAAAAGCTAGTAAAGGTTGCGGAGGACAGCAACGCAGATGTGATTATCACTGAGATTGGAGGAACGGTTGGAGATATAGAATCTCTTCCATTTTTAGAGGCAATCCGTCAGGCTAGAAGAGAATTTGGTTATAAAAATACAATGTACATTCATAATACGCTTGTACCTTATTTAAGGGCTGCAGGAGAGATAAAGACTAAGCCTACTCAGCATTCTGTAAAGGAGCTTAGAGGTCTAGGAATCCAGCCAGATATTATCATTCTTCGTACGGAGGTTTCTATCAAAAAGGAACAAAGGGAAAAAATTGCCTTGTTCTGTGACGTCGATAAGGAAGCCGTATTTGAGGCAAAGGATGCTAAAATTTTATATGAGGTAGCTTCTAATCTGCATGCTCAAAAAATAGATGATGTGATTGTAAAGCATTTTGGTTTAGAGCTTCCAGAAGCTGATATGTCTGAATGGAATGCCTTAATCAATAGGATTAAGAATTTGAGTGATGAGGTGAAAATCGCACTTGTCGGAAAGTATGTTTCCTTGCAGGATGCGTATATCAGTGTGAATGAGGCTTTAAAGGCTGCAGGATATCACTATGGTATCAAGGTTCAAATCTCTTATTTTGATGCGAATGAAATGAATGAGGAAAATGTAGAACAATGGCTGCAGGGATTTGATGGTATTCTAGTTCCTGGAGGCTTTGGTAAGAGAGCAAGCGAAGGAAAGATTTGTGCAATTCATTATGCGAGAACCCATCAGATACCTTATTTTGGAATTTGCTTCGGCATGCAGCTGGCATGCATTGAGTATGCCAGAAATGTAAAGGGGTATGCAGATGCAAGCTCTACTGAGTTAGACCCAGAAACTACACATCCAATCATTGATTATCTTCCAAATCAGTATGAGGGTATTCATATGGGAGGGACATTACGCTTAGGACTATATGATTGTGCGATATCGCCTAATACTAAAACATATGCGGCTTATAAGTCAGATTTTATTAAAGAACGTCATCGTCATCGCTATGAATTTAACAATCGCTTTTTACATATTTTTGATGATGATTTTGTCGTTTCAGGGAAAAACCCTCAGACGGATTTAGTGGAAATTGTTGAGCTTAAGAATCACCCTTGGTTTGTTGCTTGTCAGTTTCATCCTGAGTTTGTATCTAGACCACAGCGACCACATCCCTTATTTAGAGAATTTATCGGTGCTGCGTTAGAACAAAAGAAAAAACAAAGAAAAGAGTAATGCGTTATGAGTAAATACCAGCCTTTATGGGACTATGTTATGCAGTCCAAAGCATTTCCTTTTCAATTGACCTTTGAGGAGGTTCAGCAAATTTTAGGATTTTCTATTGACCATTCCTTTTTAAATGCTAAGAAGGAATTGGTGGATAGAGGGTATTCTGTTGAGAAGATATCCTTAAAGAATAAGTATATTATTTTTAATAAAAAGTAAAATGAAAAATTTTGAAATTTTTGATATAATGGTATAGAATAGATGAGGTGATGAAGCATGTGGGAAATAAAAGAGCCACACTATGGAGATCAAATAAAAGTGAATCGGGGATTTTATTCTCATCATGGAATTTTTGCTTCTAAGGATTCTGTTTATCATTTTGCCCCTCATGGGAAAACCGATACATTAGATCCTAGTTCTGCAAGAATTATAGAAACCTCTTTAGATGAATTTTTAAAAGGCGGTCAGCTTGAGGTTAGAACCTATACAGAAGAGGAGCTTAAAAGGAAAAGAAAGCCTGAGGAAATCATTGCTTGCGCGAAGGGACACCTTGGTGAAGGTGGCTATGATATTGTATCAAACAATTGTGAGCATTTTTCTAATTTATGTGCTTTTGGGACTAAGGAAAGCAATCAAGTAGAAGCAGTACTTTCTATGCTTTTTGGAGGGATGAGAAAATGATTTTTGGAATTGATGTTGGTGGAACTACCATTAAAATAGGAATGGTCGTAGACAATAAAATTGTGGATAAAGCTGAAATCCCTACTAGAGGGAGCTCATTTATAGAAGATACCTGCTTGTTTATCCAAAAATATATGAAGGAGCATGAACTAGAACAAATCGAGGGAATTGGATTTGGCTTGCCTGGAAATGTTGTTGGGAATTACATCTATAATTTACCAAATGTAGGAGTAAAGAACATCGACTTAGTTAAGGAAGTTCGTCAATTTTTTCCGGATGTAAAGGTAGAGGCTCAAAATGACGCGAATGTGGCGGCATTGGGAGAAATGCTTTACCATAATGAATCTCAGAATGCTTGTATGATTACGTTAGGGACAGGTGTAGGCTGTGGAATTGTCTTAAATGGCAAGGTGCTAGAAGGAACCCATGGGGCTGCTGGCGAAATAGGACATATGTGCATTGCTGAAGAGTATGATTTTTCCTGTGCCTGTGGATTGAAGGGATGCTTAGAAACAGTAGCTTCTGCAACAGGAATTGTTAGACTGGCCAAGCATCATAGGTCCGCCTTTGAATCAAAGCTTCCAGAGAGCTTTACGGCAAAGGATGTCTTTGATTTGGCGAAAAAAGAGGACCCTCTGTGCTTATTTGTTGTGGATAAGGTTGGGTATTTTTTAGCCAAATGTATATCTATACTAGCAATTACCGTCGATGTAGATGTCTATTATATTGGCGGTGGAGTTTCCAAGGCGGGAGCTATTTTGATTGAGGCTATTCAGAAGCATTATGCAAGGTTTGCCCTTTTCGCTGTGAAAAATGTGAAGATAGAGGCCGCCACCTTATTGAATGATGCAGGAATGCTGGGCAGTGCTGGTTTAATTAAATAGGAGAACTTTCTATGGAGCGTTGTAAAAATTATAAGCCTGAAATCTTATTGTGTCCGAAATGTAATACTAAGCTGGTCTATCGTCATGCAGTTTCAAATAAAATGGTTTATTTTACAAGTGGAAAACGTGTCAGAATTAAGAATCTGGGCTATAGTTGTCCAAATTGTAAGGACAATCAGATTTACATTTCTCAAACGGCAAATAAGCTTTCCTTTAAGGGATACACCTATTCTGCAAAAATTGTATGTATGATAGCTAAGCTCAAGGATAAGCACATGAGCAGGGATGAGATTTGTGATTATTTTTTCTCAAAGAATATCGATATGTCAGATCGTAATGTGGACAATCTTTATCAAAAATATTTAGAGTGTGTTCAGATGGACTCTTCAAAAAAAATAGAAGAGGCCTATGAGGCCATGCTTTGTAAGTATAATCAAATCCGCTTGGCGATTGATTTAATTACCATCTGTGGTACGGCTTTTGTCGTTGTTTATGATTATTTTACTTCAGAGATGCTTTCCTTAAAGCGTTTTGAAAATATTAATGTTCCAGAAGTAAAGGAATTTTTTGAAGGCTTTTTGAAGCCCTACTTAAATATTACAGTCATCGCCACCATTCGCCGGGATGCTGTATTTGTTCCTATGCTTAAAAGATTGTGTCCTTCTAATACAAAATTTATCCCTTTTTCTAAGTTTTAAAAACATTTATTATAAATTATTTTAGTGAATTCCATTTTTTCCGTATAAAATAAATAAAAAAATATTTTTTTCCGAATATTCTTTACAAATGATTGGCTTGGTGCTATAATAGTTGAGAATGTGAGGAAAGGAGTGGTGGAAAAATGAATACAATTCACTTAGATGAATATGACAAAAGAATTGTGGAATTGCTGCAACAGGATTCTTCAATTAGTAATATTGATTTATCGAAGAAGATTGGCTTGGCACCATCTTCATGTCTGCTTAGAGTAAAAAATTTAAAGGAACAAAAAGTGTTAAAGCAATTTACCGTAGTGGTAGATGAAAAACTTTTAGGATATGGAATAACTTGCTTTGCAAAGGTGTATCTGCAACCTTTAAATCGTGAGACTACCTCACAATTTATCGAGGAAACGAAAAAGATACCAGAAATCGTAGAATGCTATACAATTACGGGAGATGCTGCATTCCTGCTGAAGATTGTTGCGAAGAGCTTTGAATACTATCGTAACTTTGTGTTTGACAAATTGTTAAATGTACCTTATGTTAGTAACATTGATACTTCCATTGTGGTTAGTTCTGAAAAGGATACAAACGCAATTCCTCTGGATTAGATTTACTTTAAGAGCCTTTTGGCTCTTTTTTGTTGCAAAAAAAATTTAGGAGAGTAATTATGAACGGTATAAAAAAATTATGGCAGTGGGGGAAGAGATATCTATGGTTAATTATTTTAATTGTGATTCTTTCTACTGTCCTACAATGGCTGTATGCTTATTTGCCCTTATTTGTTCAATATGCATTTGAAAGACTAGGTCAAGGAGCGGAACAGAAGGCAGATTTACCAGTGTTTTTATTGAATTGGTACAACAATATAGAGGATACCTTATCTTGCCTCTTGGTGGTAGGAGTAAGTATGATTGTCCTTCAGGCAATCCGCTCCTGTATGCGGTTTTTAGATAATTATTATCAAGGAGCTTTGGCTCAATATATTGGCTATGATATGCGACTTAAAATTTATGACCATGTTATGGATTTGTCCTTCAGCTATCATAACCATTCGGATATTGGAGATTTAATCCAGAGGTCTACCTCAGATGTAGATCAAACCTCTACCTTTATTTCCAGTCAAATTCCTGGATTGATTGATATCTTTGTTACCGTGTTTATTGGCGCTTATCGTGTTTATCAGATTTCACCTATTTTGATGTGGGTGAGTTTAGTTAGTGTTCCGATTACTGCATTGTCCTCTATTCTTTATTTTAGGTATTGTAATACGGCCTTCCAAAGAATAGAAGAGTCTGAGAGTAAGATGACAACCATCATTCAGGAAAATGTGAATAGTGCTCGAGTGGTTCGAGCTTTTGCAAATGAAAAATATGAATTTGAAAAAATGGATAAGGCAAATCAGGAATATACCCGGAAGAATGGAAAGTTCAATACAGTAATGGCGATGTTCTGGGGAGCTAGTGATTTTCTAGTTTTCCTACAATATGCCTTAACAATGAGTGTCGGCATTTTCCTTGCAAGAGATGGAATCTTAAATGCGGCTGATATTGTGGCGGCCTTGTTACTGATGGGAATGCTGATTTGGCCAATGCGAAGCTTAGGGCGTATTATAGCTTCCTTTGGTAAGGCCTGTGTTGCTGCAAACCGAATTGATGAGGTGCTAAGTCAGAAGACGGAATATGAGGTAAACGGAACAGAAACACCAGAAATCTATGGGAATATTGAATTTAAAAATGTTTCCTTTAAATTTGAGGATGATACTAAGCATTTATTGAAGGATGTTTCCTTTACCATTGAAGCGGGTCAAACGATTGCGATTGTGGGAAAAACAGGTAGTGGTAAATCTACCATTTGTAACCTGTTAACTCGTATGCTTGAAATTGATGATGGGGATATCATTATTGATGGAGTCTCTATTAAGGACATTGAAAAAAGACATCTGCGAAGAAATATCAAAATGGTCTTACAGGATCCATTCCTTTATTCTAAAACGGTTTATGAAAATATTGCGATTACAGATAGTAAGCTTCCAACAGAACAAATTTATGAGGCAGCTAGAATGGCGGCAATTCATCAGGAGGTCTTAAAATTTGAAAAGGGGTATAAGACCATTGTTGGTGAAAAGGGAACGACTTTATCTGGTGGGCAGAAACAAAGAGTTGCAATTGCCAGAATGCTAGTCAATGACTCTAACGTGATTATCTTTGATGATTCCTTATCCGCCTTAGACACTAAAACAGATTTAATGATTCGTCAGGAATTAAAGAAGAAGAGTCAAAATAAAACGATGATTATCATAACCCATCGTTCTACCACGGCCAAGGAAGCAGATAAAATCATCGTATTAGATAAGGGCTCTATTGCTCAGATTGGAACGCATGAGCAGTTGGTAGAACAGGAAGGACTCTATAAGGAGCTTTGGGGAATTCAAGGCGAGTTAGAAGAGGAATTTAACGCTATTTTAAAGGAGGGAAACTAGGATGGAAGATTTCGATTATGAACAAGAAGCCTTACAGGATATGGATTATCGGTCTAATAATAAAGGACCTTGGAAAAAGATATTTAAAACGGTCCTTAAGCATAAGGGCTTTGCGACTGGATTACTAATTTCTGTTATCTTTTTGGCAGTACTGGATGTATGCTATCCATTGATCAACTCCTATGCAATTTCCCATTATTTTAAGAGTCAGGCTGCAGACCGCTTTGACAATGTATGGATGATGGTTTTAGCTTATGTTGGAGTCAGTTTAGCCTATGGTGTTTGTGTATTCTCCTTCCTGTTTTTTGCGGGAAAGGTTGAAATTCACACCTCCTATGAGCTTCGTAAGGAAGCCTATTTGAATTTACAAAAGCTACCCTTCAGCTATTTTGACCAGACGGCACAAGGCTGGATTATGGCGAGAGTCACTTCGGATGCGAGAAAGCTTAGTGAAATCATTTCCTGGGGCTGTGTAGATTTGCTTTGGGGATTGCTATCTATGTTTGGCATCTTGGGAGTTCTATTGGTTGTGAATACTCTTCTTTCAGTGATTGTTCTTATATTATTACCTATTATGATTTTACTGACCATCTTTATTAGAAGAAAGATGTTATCTAGCTATCGTGATGCCAGAAAATTCAATTCTAAAATCACAGCAGCTTACAATGAAGGCTTTATGGGAGCGAAGGCTTCTAAAAGTTTGGTCATAGAGGAGAAGAATTCTAAGGAGTTTCACAGAAAGGCGTTAGACTATAAAAAAGCGTCCTTAAGGGCTGTCTTCTTTTCAGCAATCTTTGGACCTATCACCTTCATTTTATGCTATGTCGGAGTTGGAACTACGCTATACTTTGGTGGAAATATGGTTTTAAAAGAGCTGTTAGATGTTACAGTTTTATACTTGTTTATTGATTACACCATTAAGTTTTTCGACCCTATTATTGCGGTATCTCGAGTTATTGGAGATTTCCAACAGGCTCAAGCCTCTGCCGAGCGTATTATTTCTTTGATTGAAGAGGTTCCAGAGATTCAAGATCGTGAGGATGTAATTGAGAAATACGGAACAATTTTTGACCCAAAATATGAAAATTTTGAGCCGTTGATTGGAGATGTGGAATTTAAGGATGTAACCTTCAAATATGCAATTGGAGAAACTGTATTGAAGAATTTTAATTTGCATATTCCAGCTGGGTCAAGTGTAGCACTTGTTGGACATACGGGTAGTGGTAAGTCTACGATAGTCAATTTGATTTGTAGATTTTATGAGCCTACGACAGGAGATATCTTGATTGATGGTCATAGCTATAAGGACCGAAGTATCACTTGGCTCCATTCCAATATTGGGTATGTACTTCAGACACCACAGCTTTTTAGTGGTACAATTATGGAGAATGTAAGATATGGAAATAAAAAGGCTACAGATGAAGAGGTAATTCAGGCTTTAAAGACAGTGGCTGCAGATGAATTTATTTCTAAGCTAGATGATGGATATAATTCTTTAGTTGGGGAAAGTGGCTCAAAGCTGTCTGTAGGAGAACGCCAGCTGATAAGCTTTGCAAGAGCCATAGTTGCAGACCCTAAAATCTTAGTTCTAGATGAAGCTACCTCCTCCATTGATACCCAAACGGAAAGCTTGATTCAAAAGGCTGTAGATATTGTGATGAAAGGAAGAACCACCTTTATGATAGCTCACAGACTTTCTACAGTAGTGAATGCAGATATCATTCTAGTAATGAAGGATGGCTGTGTAGTAGAAAGTGGAAAGCATCATGAACTCTTATCTCAAAAAGGCTATTATTTTGAACTCTATAAGAATCAATTTACAGAGGATGCAATTCAAAAAATTTTGACAAATTAATAAAAATTTGAAGAATAAAGAAGCTTATTGCCAAAAAAGGGATAGGCTTTTTTTATTTTTTTTGTTATAATAAAAAATGGGTGAAAAGGCATGCAGACGAAATTGAAGCAGTATATTGAAAATTATAATAAAGTAATTTCCTTAGATGACTTTAATGAAAATAAGTCATTGAATAAAGAAGAGCTTTTAGCTTCTTTAACTGAAAATGCGAATATTAAGCATAGTCTTGCCGAAGAGAACAATGCAATTATACAGTCTGTCTTAGTCCCTTTAGAACATAGAAGAAAGCTGGATTCCCTTGAGAGAAGGGAAATAGAAGATTTTATTTCCAAACTGCAAACTGGATTTGAATCCTTAGATACAGGAATGCTTTATCGTCTTTATAAGATTTTGTTGCAGGATGCTAAGGAAAATAACGATGTCAATCGGATTGTGAAATATATCTATTATTCCTCCTTTTATGAATTTTTACTTCAATCAACCCACCCTAGAAAATATAGAACTAGCTCCTTTGATGAGGTTTTAAATTATTTAGATGTCTATGATACCTTAACCGAGGAAGGGAAAAATTTCTTTTTACGTTCCTATGGAAATCAAATGCTATGCAAAGAATATTCTTATCCTGAGTTTAAGGCGATTTTAGATTTTTTTATAGAGAAGAAGAGTAAAGACCCTAACCCTAATATTCCTTATGATACCTATATATTGGCAATTCAGAAAAACATCAGCAATGGCTTAGAAGTCATTCGTAGATATGAGGAGCAGGGACTGGAGGTTCCAGGTGAACTTTTAAATGGAGTCTATGAGGCCTCCTGTTATATCTATGAAAACTTGAATACCAGCAGTAAAACCAGCTTGCCAGTAAAACAGGTCTATGAATATGCTTATCATGCCAGTCGTTTCCATAAAGGAATCATCACCATCGATGAATATTTAAATTGTTTGGATAAGCTTATTTATACAGAGGAAGCTCAGACTTTACAGGAAAAATCCTCAAGCTTGATTAAAATGAATAGCCTTTATATTTGGTATTATATAATGTATAAAGATAAGAATGTGGAAAATTTAGCAGAGGTATTTAAAAAGAGGGTTGCAGAGGTGTTAGAATTCGTAAAAGTGGTAAAGGCTTCTGAATATACCAGAAATATGAATTCTGATTTGTTATCCTTTATGCAAATTATCTCTCGGTTCTATCCTTATGAAAAGCTTGTCCCATTATTGTTACAATCTACCACAAAACGACATACCCCTACCTCCATCCATTCTCAGTCTGTGGCAGAGCTATGCAAAATTTTAACCAGACACATGCTTAGAAAAAATCCTGAATATTTTAAAGGGATAGTAGATGATTATTCCGTGGAATATATAGTAAGCCATCAGCAGGAGATTATTGATTTGAGCCATCGTATGGGTATGATTCATGATATTGGTAAGTATTACTGTATACCTATCATTTCTATAAATTTCCGTAAATTAGAGGATATTGAATTTGAATCCATTAAGTTTCATCCTTATTTAGGCTACAGCCTAGTAAAAGAGAATTTTCCTCAGGTTTTAGGAGATGCAATCCTTTATCATCATGTGTGGCATAACAATAAAGGCGGATATCCTACAGATTTAAAGCATACCAATAATCTGCCTTTAATTGATATTCTTTCTATGTCAGATACCATAGACGCAGCAATTGATTTTTTAGGAAGAAGCTATGTTTCTACAAAAACCCTAGCTGATTTAAGAAGGGAATTTTCTTCCATGAAGGGAACTAGATATTCTAAAGAGGCTGTAGAGCTTTTGGATGATCCACAAATATTTGAAGAAGTCAATTATTTTTTAAAGAACACAAGACAGAATATCAGCTATAAAGCCTATACCGAAAATCAAAAATAAGTAATAGAACCTTACGTAAGCTTTAAAAACGTAAGGTTTTATTTTTGTTAGAACTGATTTTAAAAACTCATCATAATTTGATACATATGTTTTATTTTTTATCTAGTAGAATGCAATCTTTATATGTTATACTAAAAATAGGGAGTAATCATTACTTAAGGTGTTTTTCATAAGTATATTAGAGAATTAGAAGAAGATATCTTAAATATATGTATGTTCGAGTTTGAATATGAAGGAGTAGAAATGGAAGAACAAAATAAAATGATAGAGCTTAAGGATGTAGAGCTTGTAAAAAAATGGATGATAGAATTCTTAGAAGAACGTTTAGAAGATGTTGAAGGGTTCTCTATGGGCTTTCAAAGGATAACTGAGGAACATAGTGACTTATCTATGGCAGATTATAAAGAATTCTTAGATTTGATTATGGAGCGTGTTCCAGCAGAACTATTGACAGAGTATAAAAAATTCTATGCTGAACTCTTATCCAAAAGAAAAAGAAAAATTGTTCAGCATGATTTACAGAAAGAATTAATTGAGATTCAAGAAGATACCATTTTAAAAATCAATGAAACATTTAAGAGTTTATCGGAAGAAGACTATTCACCAGCAGCTTATCTAAAGATTAAAAAAGCTAAGCTGGAAGCAGAAAATAGAATTAAAGCTCTTATGATTTCCTCAGCTTATAAAGCAGAATCTCAGGAGATTTATAAAAAATTTTTAACAAAAAGTAAAATAAGAAATAAGAAGCAAAAAAGAAATTTTATTTTTATTCTTGTGAGTAGCATTGGCATAGCTGTCGTTTCTCTTATAACGATTCTGTGTGTGGGAGCTATTCCAAAAATAGAATATATGACTGTTGCCGAATACAATGGTAAAAACCTTGAGCATAAAATTTCCTTTGATAATGAAGAGGATTTGGTGGTTACAGGAGTGAAGGGCTGGTTTATGCCATTTCACTATTCTATGGATGAAATCCAAATTGAGAGTCACTACAATGATAAGCCAGTGGCCTATATAGGAAGAAATGCTTTTCGAGGAACTTCTATTATTAGTGTGACCTTTCCTGATGGAATAAAACAAATTGAGGAAGGTGCTTTTCGTGATTGTCTTTCCCTAGAGCATATTTATACAGTTAGAGAGGAAGAGGTTTTAACAGATACCTTTCCTTCTTCATTGATTTGTATACAGGACTATGCGTTTAAAAATTGCGCCTTGCTTGAGAGGCTAACCTTTGCAGAAGAGATTCAAATTATAGGGGCAAATTCCTTTGAGGGGTGTCATAAAGAATTAACTTTATACTATGAAGGCCCATATTCTAGGCTTCCATATTCCTTTCAGTCTAGTTTATTTAAAGTAGAGTGTAAGATATATCAAATTCGAATTACAACAGATAATGATCGTTTAGTCACTGTAGAATATGGAAGTCTTTTTGAGTTGGGTGTCCCAGAAAACAGGCCAGGCTATCGCTTTGATGGGTATTATTATGTAAGTAGAAAAATAACCAATTCCTTAGGAAAAGCCTTAGAGAATTATTGGTTTCATCAGGATATCTTTGTTCATGCCGTCTATTCCCCAATTATGTATAATATTACCTATGATGAATCAAAGTTAATGACGGCAAATTATGATTCCTATTATATTATACCTATTCCAGAATTAGATATAGAAAAGGGCTTTTTTACAGGATGGTATACGATTGTAGATGGAAAGGAAGAAATGCTTACTGATAAAAATGGAAAAAGTATAACCCAGTATCAATTCTTAGATAATATAGAAGTATATCCAAAGTATAAGAAGAATTTCCCAGTGATTTTATTGGAGTATGATGATGAAGTTATTGTTTCATTTGATAGTCAGGGTGGAGCCCCTGTTCCTGACCAGGTATTATCTCTTGCAAACCCCACTCTCACCTACCCTACAACAACTAAGGAGGGACATCTTTTTGCAGGTTGGTACAAGGATAAAGAATGTACCATTCAGTTTATTTCTCATGCCGAAATTATAGAGAATTGTACGCTATACGCCAAATGGGTAACTTCTTTGTATCCGGAGCAGGTTTTATATACCAATCAAGCCTCAGGGACTTTAACAGGCCAAAGTACCTATTATTTTAGCTATGTACCATTAGTTTCTCAAAGGATTACAATTGATATTGGTTTAGACGATGGTTCTACCGTTTATCTATATGATGAAGACTTTCAGGAGCTTAGCTTTGGCTTTGGAAATTTACAATACTTTGTAGAATCTAATAAAATTTATTATGTATATGTGCTTACAAATAAGGATAGTTCCTTCAATTTACAGGTGACAGGTTTTGCAGAGATTCCTATTGTTAGTGAAAATAATTTTATTGGAAAAGTTTTTAATTTAGAATATGGGAAAACTGCAACACTACCATATAAAGAGATTGACGGCTATAGATTTATTGGCTGGTATAGGTCATTTACTCAAATTACAGATGAGTTTGGAAATCTGCTTGAGCCATGGACTTATACATATGCTAATCTGCCTCACCTCTCTGCAAAATATGAAAAGGTATCCAATAATTAAAATTTAATCATAAAGCTTATATAGCTTTGTCGTTATCTACAAAAGAGGATTATCAATTTGCTGTTTGTAGGATAACCCTAGTTTTGAAGCTTTAACAAATAATTTATATAAGGTCTTAGGTTTTAGAAGATAACTATCGTGAAGCCTAGGACTTTTTACTTTATCCTAAAATTAAAAATATTACAATTTTTCTTGACTTCCTTGAATTACATAGGTATAATATTATAATGCGTATTGTTGCATTTTTATGGATTTGTACGCTTCAAAAGGTATAAAATTATTTGATTTTTCGTCGCATTTCGCGATTGATATACATTATTCGTGGGGATCACAAAGAAGGCTATGAGACAGCCAGATTGCGCATAATGCGAAGCCGTATGGCAGCCTCAAAAAACAGAAAGGAAATCAAGGTTATTTTATGAATTACAAAAATGTAAATTATGGAAAGAAATCTGTAAGACGTAATTATTCTAAGATTCGTACGGAAGTAGAATTGCCAGACCTTATTGAGATTCAGACCAAATCCTTTGACTGGTTCGTTCAGGCAGGTCTTGAGGAACTGTTCAGAGACATTTCACCAATCACCTCCTTCAATGGAGATTTAAAACTTTATTTTGGTGAGCATCATTTTGAAAATCCTAAATTTTCTATCGTGGATTGTAAACTGAGAGATATCAACTATGCTCGTCCACTAAAAGTGAATGTTCGTTTAGAGAATGCTCAAACAGGAGAGGTTTTAGAACAGGAGCTGTTCATGGGAGATATTCCTTATATGACTCCAGTGGGAACCTTCATCATCAATGGTGCAGAGCGTGTTATTATCAGCCAGATTGTTCGTTCCTCAGGAGTTTACTACGCTAAGGAAATTGATAAAAAGACTGGAGACGTTAAGTTTACAGGAACTGTCATTCCTACACGTGGTGCTTGGATAGAGTATGAAATGGGTTCTAAGAATGTCTGGTACGGAAAATTAGATCGTTCTAAAAAGATTCCTTTAACTACAGTACTTCGTTCCTATGGTCTATCTACCAATCAGCAGATTATAGATTTGTTTGGTGATAGTGAATACATGCAGGCTACCTTTGAAAAGGACACAACAACAGATTCTGTAGAGGCAGCTATTGAAGTATATTCTAAGCTACGTCAGGGTGAAAAGGTTCCAGTAGAAGGTGCACGTGCTCTTATCGTTCAACGTTTATTTGACGATAGAAGATATGATCTTCAAAAGGTTGGTCGTTTCAAATATAATATGAAGCTTGATGTTTTACAGCGGGCGAAGGGCTTGACGCTTGCTCAGGATGTAATCGCCAATGAAGATATCTTTGATGAGACAACAGGAGAGCTTTTATTTGCTAAGGGAACAACTATTGCTCATTATGGCGATTTAATTGCTGGTGAGATTTTAGATAAATTAAAAACAGCTAGACCTGCTTTCCGTCAAAAATTAGATTTAGGAAATACTCTTTGTGAAGACCCTTATAATGAAGTTTTGATGGTTACTGTTGTTAAGCATGATGAATCTCAGGATGTTAAGGTTATAGGTAATGATCAAAGAGAAACCTCTTTACACATTACTATGTCTGATATCATTGCCGCTACAAGCTATTATTTGAATCTATACCAGAATGTTGGTACCTTAGATGATATTGACCACTTGGGAAATCGTCGTTTAAGACTTATTGGTGAGCTATTAAAGAATCAGTTTAGAATTGGCTTTGCCAAGCTAGAAAAAAATATTATTGACCGTATGTCAACAGTAGAGGTTCATGAGGCAACTCCTCAAAACCTAATCAATATAAAGCCTTTGACTTCCTCTTTAAAGGAATTCTTTGGCTCCAGTCAGCTATCTCAGTTCATGGATCAGATTAACCCATTAGCTGAAATTACACAAAAGCGTCGTATTTCTGCTTTAGGTACAGGTGGTATTGCCCGTGACCGTGCTGGTGTAGAGGTTCGTGATGTTCATAATTCACACTATGGTCGTATGTGTCCAATTGAGACACCAGAAGGCCCTTCCATTGGTTTGATTACCTCCTTAGCAACTTATGCAAAGGTAAATGAATATGGATTTATTGAGACACCTTATTTTGTTGTTAAGGAAGATGAAACAGGTAGAAAATATGTTTCAAATGAGCAAGTATATCTTTCTGCAGATAAAGAAGAAGGCTTTGTTATAGCTTCAGCTTCCACAAAGCTAGATGCAGAAGGACATATTGTAGAGGAAAAGGTTATTGGTCGTCGTAATGGTGAAACGGAGATGGTAGATCCAGATGAGGTAGACTACATGGATGTTTCTCCAAAGCAAATTGTTTCTGTAGCTGCAGCTTGTGTACCATTCCTAGAACACGATGATGCTACACGTGCATTGATGGGTGCAAACATGCAACGTCAGGCTGTTCCAATCATCAATCCTGAAAGTCCTATTGTTGGTACAGGTATGGAATATAAGGCAGCTAAGGATAGTGGTTCTGCCTTGATTGCCACAATGCCTGGTATTGTAGAATATGTAGACGCAAAGAAGATCATTGTCAAAGAGGATAGCGGAGATATGCATCGCTATGATTTATATCAATTCCTACGTTCTAACTCTGCAACCGCAATTATGCAGCGTCCTATTGTTAAACCTGGCGAGAGAATTGATCGTGGAGATATCATTGCTGACGGGCAATCTATGAAGGATGGAGAATTAGCATTAGGTAGAAATGTTAGAATTGCATTCATGACCTGGGAGGGCTATAACTTCGAGGATGCCGTCATTATGAGTGAAAAAATGGTATATG
This sequence comes from uncultured Mollicutes bacterium, assembly GCA_900540705.1. GTDB lineage: Bacteria > Bacillota_I > Bacilli_A > Acholeplasmatales > Anaeroplasmataceae > Pelethenecus. Next base: position 8,836 of record UQGR01000020.1, on the reverse strand, counting down.
ACGACGTATATACCTCTATTCATATTGATGAATTTTCTGTGGAATGCCGTGATACTAAGCTAGGAAAAGAAGAATTCACCTATGAAATTCCTAATGTTAAGGAAGAAACGAAGAAGAATTTGGATGAACGTGGTATCGTTATTCCAGGTACAGAGGTTAAGGAAGGCGACATTTTAGTTGGTAAGATTACACCAAAGGGTGTTACAGATCCAACTCCAGAAGAGAGATTACTTCTTGCAATTTTTGGTGAAAAGAGTAGAGATGTTCGTGATACCTCCTTGCGTGTTCCTCATGGGGGTGGAGGCGTTGTTCAGTCTATTCAACACTTCTCTAAAGCTAAGGGCGATGATTTAGCTCCTGGTGTAAATGAGGTTGTTAGAATTTATATCGTTCAAAAGCGTAAAATCCAGGTTGGAGATAAGATGGCTGGTCGTCATGGAAATAAGGGTGTTATTTCTAACATTCTACCATTAGAGGATATGCCATTTACTGCAGATGGACAGCCAATCGACATTATGTTAAATCCTCAGGGTGTTCCATCTCGTATGAATATCGGTCAGGTTCTTGAGCTGCATTTAGGTATTGCTGCAAAGAAGCTAGGCATCAAGGTTGCTACTCCAGTATTTGATGGTGCTACCATTGAGGATATTGAAGCAATCATGGCAGAAGCTGGATTGACCAAGGATGGAAAAGAAGTTCTATTTGATGGTAGAACAGGAGAACCATTTGAGAATAAGATTACAGTGGGTATCATGTATTTCGTTAAGCTGAGTCACATGGTTGATGATAAGCTTCATGCTCGTAACGTTGGTCCATATACCTTAGTTACTCAGCAGCCAATGGGTGGTAAGGCTCAAAATGGTGGACAGCGCTTTGGTGAGATGGAGGTTTGGGCTCTTGAGGCTTATGGTGCTGCCAATACCTTACGTGAAATGTTGACTGTTAAGTCTGATGATTTGGTTGGTAGAGACCGTGTATTTGACGCAATTGTCGATGGAAAGCCTATTCCAGAGTCTTCTATTCCAGAGTCTTTCCGTGTATTGACTCGTGAATTGCAGGCATTAGGTATTCATGTTGAGCTTATGAATGATAAGGATGAGAACGAAGTAAACCGTTCAATTGTAGATTTAAAAATAAGAGAAACTGTTCGTTAATGGAGGGAAAGCTATGAGTACACAATACAAATATATTAAAATTGGTTTAGCCTCTCCAGAAGAAATTTTATCATGGTCCCATGGTGAGGTTTTAAAGCACGAAACTATCAACTATCGTACCTTAAAGCCAGAGCCAGATGGATTGTTCTGTGAGAAGATTTTTGGTCCTATGAAGGATTATCAGTGTGCATGTGGTAAATCAAAACGAAATACAGATAAGGGTAAAATTTGCGAAAAATGTGGTGTAGAGATTACCGAATCTAAGGTTCGTAGAGAAAGATTGGGGCATATTACCTTAGCTAGCCCAGTTGTACATACTTGGTTTTTAAGAAATAGCACCTCCCCTCTTGCAACACTATTAGATATTAAAACAAAGGATTTAGAGGAAATTGTATATCTTGCTTCTTATATTGTAATATCAGCAGATAAGGATACAGGATTAGTGAAAAAGCAGATTTTATCTGAAAGTGAATATTCTGTAAAAAGTGAACAATATCCTTCTAAATTTAAGGCCTTGACTGGTGCTGAAGCTGTCAAGACCCTACTTAAGGAAATTGATTTAGAGAAGGAAGAAAAGGTTCTAAGAAAGAAGCTGAAGTCCTCTTCTAAGCAGCGTCGTGATCGCGTAATTAAACGCTTAGAGGTTGTAGAATCCTTCCTTTCCTCTGACAATAAACCAGAATGGATGATATTAGAGGTATTACCAGTAATACCACCTGATTTACGTCCAATGGTTCAGCTAGAGGGTGGTCGTTTTGCAACAACAGACCTAAATGATTTATATCGTCGTATCTTAAATCGTAACAATCGTTTAAAAAAGCAGTTTGAACAAAATGCCCCTCATCTAATTACTAAGAATGAAAAACGTATGCTGCAGGAGGCTGTAGATGCTTTAATTGATAATTCTAAACGCGGTAAAAAGGCTGTAGTGGAGAAGAATCATCATTTAAAAAGTTTATCTGATATGCTTCGTGGTAAGCAAGGACGTTTCCGTCAGAACTTACTTGGTAAGCGTGTAGATTATTCAGGACGTTCTGTTATTGTTGTTGGTCCATCCTTAAAGATGTATCAATGTGGTATTCCAAAGGAAATGGCATTAACCCTATTTAAGCCATTTGTTTTAAGAGAATTAATTAAGGCAGGCAATAGTATTGCGGTAGCATCTAAGGCTTGTGATAATCAGGATGATAGTGTTTGGTCTATCCTTGAAGAGGTTATCCGTGAGCATCCAGTATTACTGAACCGTGCTCCTACGCTACACCGTTTAGGTATTCAGGCCTTTGAACCAGTATTGATTGAGGGTAAGGCGATTCGTCTACATCCATTGGTATGTACTCCATTCAACGCAGACTTTGATGGTGACCAGATGGCAGTCCATGTGCCGCTATCCCTAGAGGCTCAGGCTGAAGCACGTCTTTTGATGTTAGCTTCTAATAATATCTTAAACCCTAAGGATGGTAAGCCAGTTGTTACTCCATCTCAGGATATGATTTTAGGTAACTATTATTTAACCTTAGAAAGAGTTGGCGAAGAAAATGAAGGTCATTTCTATAAGGATTTTGATGAAACCTATATGGCCTATAAGAATGGAAATATAACCCTTCATACTCGTATCTTTGTGGACCCTTCCTATTTACCAGCTGAAAAATTTGCAAAGAATAAGGGACAAGGAAAATATTTATTTACTACATTAGGAAAAATGATTTTCAACAGCATTCTACCTGATGAATTCCCTTATTTAAATGAACCAACGGAGGATAATCTTTGTGTGGCAACACCGAATCGTTATTTCTTGGATCCTAAAAATCCAAATAATACGTATGAAGCTTTATTAGCGCATGAAGAGGTTGCTCCATTCAAAAAGAAGAATATTGCAAGAATTATTGCTGAAGTATTCAAGAGATTCCAAATTACAGAAACCTCAAGAATGCTAGATAGAATTAAGGATTTAGGCTTCCAGTATTCTACAATTGCAGGACTTACAATTTCTGCGGCAGACGTTTTGGACTATAAAGGAAAACAAACTCGTATTGCTGAGGCTGATCAAAAAATTGACCAGATTACGATGATGTATGATTTAGGTCAGCTGACAAATAAAGAGCGTAAGAAGCTTGTTGAAAAGGAGTGGAGTGACGCTCGTAATGAAATTCAGGAAGGACTATGGGCTGAGTTAGCTAAACAAAAGGATAATCATATCTTTATGATGGCAGATTCTGGTTCCCGTGGTAATGCTTCTAACTTTGCACAGCTTGCAGGTATGCGTGGTTTGATGGCAAATACGGCTGGTGAAACTATCGAGGTTCCTGTAAAGGCAAACTTCCGTGAAGGATTGACCGTATCTGAATTCTTTATTTCTACCCATGGTTCTCGTAAGGGATCTACGGATACCGCCTTAAAGACAGCTGAATCAGGATATTTGACTCGTCGTTTAGTCGATGTATCTCAGGATGTCATCATTTCTACGGTAGACTGTGGAACTGAAAAGGGTATGTATGTAGAGGATATCATTGATGATGGTGGTAAGGTTGTCGTAACTGTGGCTGACCGTGTAATTGGTCGTTTTGCAGCCAAGGATTTAATTCATCCAGAGACAGGCGAAATTATTGCCAGAAGAAATGAGTTATTTACAGAGGAAATGGCTTCTGTAATCGCAGAGGCAGGAATTAAGAGTGTATGCATTCGTACAAATTTAACCTGTAATGCAAAATCTGGGGTATGTATGCTATGCTATGGACGTAACCTTGCAACCAACAAGGTTGTAGAGGTTGGAGAGGCTGTTGGTACCGTTGCTGCTCAATCTATTGGTGAGCCAGGTACTCAGTTGACCATGCGTACATTCCATACAGGTGGTGTTGCATCAGCTGCCGATATTACCCAAGGTCTTCCACGTGTTCAAGAGCTATTTGAAGCACGTAAGCCAAAAGGTAAGGCGACAATATCTGAGATTTCTGGTGAAGTTGAAGCAATTGAAAAGACGAAAAATGGTTTAGCCATTACCATTAAAAATGATACAGAGGAAAAAATCTATACTGTAGATGCAACCTCTGAGCTTCTTGTCAGTGTTGGAAGTCACGTTGAGCGTGGTGAAAAGCTGATGAAGGGATCTATTCATCCTAAGGAGTTATTACGTATCAAGGATGCTGAAGCTGTTCAAAAATATATTGTAGAAGAGGTTCAGAAGGTATACCGTTCTCAGTCAGTTGAAATTTCTGATAAGCATATCGAAATTATCGTTCGTCAGATGATGAGAAAGCTGATGGTAGTTCAAGAAGGAGATACCGATTTACTTCCAGGAAGAGATGTTTCCATCGGGGAATACAATGAGGCTGTTCAAAAGATTTTTGCTGAGGGTGGAAAGCTTCCAACTGCTAAACCATTATTGCTTGGTATTACGAAGGCTGCTTTAGCTTGTCAGTCCTTCTTATCTGCATGTTCCTTCCAGGAAACTACTAGAATCTTGACTCAGGCTGCAATTCAGTCTAAGACAGATAATTTAGTTGGTTTAAAGGAAAATGTTATCATTGGTGGATTAATTCCAGCAGGTACTGGAGTCCTTATGGAGGATGAGTTTGAGTGCGAGCATCGTCCTGTAGAAGAAAATATATATCAAGAAATCAATGAGTCTCTCCGTGAAGAGGATGAAGATGACGATTTAGAGGAAGAAGATCTAGAGGATGACATTGTAGATGATTTAGATGAAATCCTAGAGGACGAGGAAGAAACCGAATAAAATTTATGGAGAAGGTTTAGACCTTCTCCTTTTCTAAAAGTAAAAGCTCCCAATGTATGGGAGCTCTTATATTTTTTATTCTGGCACCGCATTCGTGATTCGAACACGAACTTTTTGACTTAGGAGGTCAATGTTTTATCCATTAAACTAATGCGGCATGCAATGCATATTATACCAAACAATATAAAATTTTACTAGTCAAGAGCGTAAAAATTATATTTTTATTCATAAAACGTCCATTTTTATGCAAACAATCTCGTGTGTTTTCTGAATAATAATGGTATTTTCAGGTAATAATAAAATTTGTTAAATATGTTAAAATATCAAGGAATTTTAAATACACGCTTTCCAGTGTTTCATACATAAAATAGAAAGTTTTTAAAAAAACACAAAAATTCATTGACATATCCTTTTTTTTTGATATAATCAAAATGCTGTGTCAATTGTGCCTTTATAAATTAAGGCTTAAATGAATGGTATAAAACGAGATATCCTTTAGGGATAGAAAGGAGAATATAATATGCCAACTATTGAACAATTAGTACGTAACGGAAGAACAGATAAAGTAACTAAGTCTAAATCACCAAGCTTAGGCATCGGTTTTAATAGCTTAGAGAAGAGATATACAAAGCTTCCATCACCTCAGAAGCGTGGTGTTTGTACCCGTGTTACTACTATGACACCTAAGAAGCCAAACTCAGCATTACGTAAATATGCCAGAGTACGTTTAACAAATGGAATGGAAGTAACTGCTTATATTCCAGGAATTGGACATAGCTTACAGGAGCATAGTACAGTTTTAATTCGTGGTGGACGTGTTAAGGACTTACCAGGTGTTCGTTATCATATCATCCGTGGTGCATTAGATACTACTGGTGTTGCGAATAGAATGCAGGGTCGTTCTAAATATGGTGCTAAGAGACCAAAACAAAAATAATTAATTTAGAAAAAAAAGGAGGAATCGCTCATGCCTCGTAAGGGACATATTTCAAAAAGAGACGTGCTTCCTGATCCAATATATAATTCTAAGGTAGTTACTAGAACTATTAATACAATTATGTTAGATGGTAAAAAAGGAACAGCACAAACAATTTTATATAGTGCATTTGACCGTGTAAAAGAAGCAACTGGTCAGGATCCGCTAGAAGTTTTTAACAAAGCATTAGAAAATATTATGCCAGTTTTAGAAGTTAAGAGCCGTCGTATTGGTGGACAAAATTATCAGGTACCAGTAGAGGTTAGACCTGAAAGAAAGCAAACTCTTGGATTAAGATGGTTAATCAAATACGCTCGTCTTCGTAATGATAAAACAATGGAAGAAAAGTTAGCAAAGGAAATTATGGATGCAGCTAATGGTGTTGGTGGTGCTTGTAAGAAGCGCGAGGATACACACAAGATGGCTGAAGCAAATAGAGCTTTTGCACATTATCGTTGGTAATAAGGATATAGGAGAGAATTATTATGCCTAGAGAGTATACATTAGAAAAGACTCGTAATATTGGTATCATGGCACACATTGATGCTGGTAAGACGACTACGACAGAACGTATTCTTTATCATACCAAAAAGATTCATAAGATTGGTGAAACACATGATGGTGCTTCTACAATGGACTGGATGGCTCAGGAGCAGGAACGTGGTATTACTATCACCTCTGCTGCAACTACAGCAATTTGGAGCAATTATAGAGTAAACATCATTGATACTCCAGGTCACGTTGACTTCACTGTAGAGGTTTCTCGTTCTCTACGTGTTCTAGATGGTGCTGTTACAGTACTTGATGGACAGGCTGGTGTTGAGCCTCAGACAGAGACAGTATGGCGTCAGGCAACTGACTATAATGTACCTCGTATCGTGTTTGTCAATAAAATGGATAAAATTGGTGCGGATTTTGAATATTCTGTAAATACAATTCATGATAGATTAGGTGCCGTTGCAGCTGCTGTACAGTGGCCAATTGGTGCTGAGGATCAATTTAAAGGACAGATTGATTTAATCGAAATGAAAGCTTATATCTATGATGGTGGACAGGATGAAAACTATCAAACTGTAGATATTCCTGCTGACCTATTAGAATTAGCAAAAGAAAAGAGAGAGGTATTAATTGATACTTTATCTCAATTTGATGATGATTTAGCTATGATGTATCTAGAGGGAGAAGAAATCCCTACAGATATGATTAAGTCTGTAATTCGTAAAGCAACCTTAAATGTTCAATTCTTCCCAGTATTCTGTGGTTCAGCCTTCAAGAATATGGGTGTTAAGAAGATGCTGGATGGTGTTATTGACTTCTTACCAGCTCCAACAGATATTGCAGCTGCAAAGGGTGTAGATCATAATGGCAATGAGGTTGATATTCATTCTACAGATGATGCTCCATTTGCTGCCTTAGCATTTAAGGTAGTATCTGATCCATTTGTTGGTAGATTAACTTATTTCCGTGTTTACCAGGGACATATCACTTCTGGTTCTTACGTTAGAAATACAACAAAGGATTCTAAAGAGAGATTAGGACGTATCATGCAGATGCATGCAAACCATCGTGAAGAAATTAAGGAAGTTTATGCAGGAGATATTGCTGCTGCAGTAGGATTCAAGAATACAACTACTGGTGATACACTTTGTGATGAAAAGTATGAAGTTATCCTAGAACAGATGGTATTCCCAGAGCCAGTTATCAGTGTAGCTGTTGAGCCAAAGACAAAGGCAGATCAAGAAAAGATGACAACTGCTTTAACTAAGCTTGCAGAAGAGGATCCAACCTTCCGTACTTATACAGATTCAGAAACTGGACAAACTATTATTGCAGGTATGGGTGAGCTTCACCTAGACATCATTGTTGACCGTATGAAAAGAGAGTTCAACGTTTTAGCGAATGTTGGTGCTCCACAGGTTTCTTATCGTGAAACTATAACCGCTGCTGCAGATTGCGAAGGTAAATTCATTCGTCAGTCTGGTGGACGTGGACAATATGGTCATGTTTGGATCAAATTTGAACCAAATCCAGAAAAGGGCTATGAGTTTGTGGATAAGGTTGTTGGTGGTACAGTTCCTCGTGAATATATCCCAGTTGTTGATAAGGGCTTACAGGAGGCAATGCCAAATGGTATTTTGGCAGGATATCCTATGATTGATATTAAGGCTACCTTATTTGATGGTTCTTACCATGAGGTAGACTCTTCAGAAATGGCCTTCAAGATTGCCGCATCTATGGCATTAAAGGCTGCTAAGGAAAAATGTAAGCCAGTTTTACTAGAACCAATCATGGAAGTAGACGTTACTGTTCCAGAAGAATATGTTGGTAACGTAATCGGTGATTTAACAAGCCGTCGTGGCCGTATGGATTCTCAGGAAAAGCGTGGAAATGGTATGAAGATTCGTGCTTATGTTCCACTAGCTGAAATGTTTGGTTATGCAACATCTCTTCGTTCAAATTCTCAGGGACGTGGTAATTTCATTATGCAAACTCACCACTATGAAGCAGTTCCTAGAAGCATCCAGGAAGAGATTATAAAGAGTAGAGCTTAATTTTAAATATTCTACTTGCAAACCCTCACCAATTAGGGTAAAATATATATTGGTAAAATAAAAGAAAAAATTAAAAAATAAAAATTAGGAGGACCATTTAAAATGGCAAAGGAAAAATTTGTACGTACCAAACCACATGTTAACATTGGTACAATTGGACACGTAGACCATGGTAAAACTACTTTAACTGCTGCTATCACAACTATTCTTGCAAAGAAGGGTTTAGCACAGGCTAAGGATTATAACCAGATTGACGCTGCTCCAGAAGAGAAAGAGCGTGGTATTACAATTAATACTGCACACGTTGAATATGAGACTGAAAACCGTCACTATGCACACGTTGACTGTCCAGGCCATGCCGATTATGTAAAGAACATGATCACTGGTGCTGCTCAGATGGATGGTGGTATCTTAGTTATCGCTG
>UQGR01000019.1 GCA_900540705.1 uncultured Mollicutes bacterium | reverse complement strand
GAGTGGCTTGCAGTTCTGGGCGAGGCTGTATATCAGTACCAGAAGAAGACTGTCCGCAAGATGATCTTAAAAGACCACAAACGTCCGGACGGCCGTGCGATCACAGAAATCCGTCCTCTGGCAGCAGAGGTTGACATTATCCCGCGTGTTCATGGTTCCGCTATGTTTACCCGTGGTCAGACTCAGATCTGCAACGTATGTACTCTGGCTCCTTTGTCTGAGCAGCAGCGTCTGGATGGCCTGGATGAGAATGAAGTGGCAAAACGCTACATGCATCATTACAATTTCCCGTCCTACTCTGTAGGTGAGACAAAACCATCCAGAGGACCGGGACGTCGTGAGATCGGACATGGTGCACTTGCTGAGAGAGCATTAGTTCCTGTACTTCCAAGCGAAGAGGAATTCCCATATGCGATCCGTACTGTATCTGAGACATTTGAATCCAACGGTTCTACTTCTCAGGCAAGTATCTGTGCATCCACCATGTCTCTGATGGCAGCCGGTGTACCAATCAAAAAACCGGTAGCAGGTATTTCCTGTGGTCTGGTAACAGGCGATACAGATGATGATTACATTGTTCTCACAGATATCCAGGGACTTGAAGACTTCTTCGGAGATATGGACTTCAAGGTAGCCGGAACTCATGACGGTATCACAGCAATCCAGATGGATATCAAGATCCATGGACTGACAAGACCGATCGTAGAAGAAGCAATCAGACGTACAAAAGAAGCAAGAGAATATATCCTGACAGAAGTTATGGAGAAATGTATCGACAAGCCTCGTACAAGCGTTGGTGAGTTTGCTCCGAAGATCATCCAGATCCAGATCGACCCGCAGAAGATCGGTGATGTAGTCGGACAGAGAGGAAAGACTATCAACACGATCATCGAGCGTACAGGTGTGAAGATCGACATCACAGACGACGGCGCAGTTTCTATTTGCGGAACAGACCAGAAGGGTATGGATGAAGCAAAACGTATGATCGAGATCATCACTACCGAGTTTGAGGCAGGACAGATCTTTACAGGACACGTAGTCAGCATCAAAGAGTTTGGCGCATTCCTTGAGTTTGCACCGGGCAAGGAGGGAATGGTACACATTTCCAAGATCTCCAAACAGAGGATCAACCGTGTTGAGGATGTTCTTACACTTGGCGACAAAGTTAAGGTTATCTGCCTTGGCAAGGACAAGATGGGAAGAATCAGCTTCAGCATGAAGGATGTACCGGAAGAAGCATAAATGATGAGATACCACAATATTACCAAGGACGATATGTTAAACGGAGACGGACTTCGTGTAGTGCTCTGGGTAGCCGGCTGTTCACACGGCTGCCGGGAGTGCCAGAATCCCATTACCTGGGATCCGAATGGAGGTCTGCCCTTTACGGACAGCGAGCGAGCTGAGATATTTGCAGAGCTGGACAAGGATTATATCAGCGGGATCACCTTTTCAGGAGGCGATCCTCTGCATCCTTCCAATATCGCTGAGGTAACAGCTCTTGCAAGAGAGATCAGAGAGAAGTATCCGGATAAGACGATCTGGCTGTATACGGGTTCTCTCTGGGAAGAAATCCAGCAGTACGAGATCATCCATTATCTGGATGTATGCGTGGACGGGGAATTTCAGGTGGACAAGAAAGAGGTTCGTCTGAAATGGAAAGGCTCCTCAAATCAGAGGGTGATCGATGTACAGGCGTCACTTCGTGAGAACCGTGTGGTTCTGTACACGGAGTGATCAGAGGTTTTTTTGAAATTACCTATTGGGAGTGGAACGAAAAATGAAAAGAATTGCGAAATTTCACAAGGTAAGTTTTGAACAGTTTGCGGAAGGATATCGGGATTCATTCGGAGAATGTGATGAGAAGTTGATAAGAGAGGTTTATGATTCTTTGAAGCTTCCGCGAAGAGCGACAAGGGGATCGGCAGGATATGATTTCTTTGCCCCCATAGATCTTTCTCTGGAACCGGGGGAGACGGTAAAGATTCCGACAGGAATTCGCGTAAAAATTGCAACAGACTGGGTGCTGAAGTGTTATCCGAGAAGCGGACTCGGATTCAAATACCGCCTTCAGCTAAATAATACGGTTGGAATTATAGACAGTGATTATTATAATTCTGATAATGAAGGACATATCTTTGCCAAGCTGACCAATGACTCTAATGAAAATAAAACAGTCGTCCTAAAACAAGGTGAAGGGTTTATGCAGGGGATTTTTGTGGAGTATGGAATAACGCTAGACGACGAAACTACCGAAATTCGAAATGGTGGTTTTGGCTCAACTACGAAATGACAAAAGTTGACTATTTCTAACAAATAGAGTATAATAAATCATACTGCATTTAGGAGGTATCATGATGGAACAAAAAGAAGAAGGAATCTCCCTTGGAGAAATATTCCGGGTTATATTTAAAAAGAAATGGTTACTGTTGGGTGTTACAGTAGTCATAATGCTGATTGGGGTTATCATTGTTCAAGCCTTTTATAATCCAAGTAAGGAACAGTATCATGTGGATTTTGAATTGGAGTTTCCAAATAGAGAAGATGGTTTGTTTCCAGATGGAAAAAAGGTGTTATATGCTGAATTTATCTCCTATGAAAATTTAGAAAAAGCAAAATCAAAGGATGAGAGTTTTTCTAGCATTGATGTTGCTAAAATGTTAGAAAAAAACGATATTGACATTAAAGAAGAAACGATAGTTTTAAGTAACGGCGAGCGTGTTAGCACAGGGAAGTATACAATAACTATATTAAAAAAATATTTTACTTCTTCAGAGCAGGCAGCAAATTATATGAAGGCTTTGGCTTATCTTCCTATTGATTATGTGTTAACTACAAGTGTAAAAATTAGATATGATTATAACCTTCAACAAGCGTTAGGCAGTGGTGATTTTGCTTCTCAGGTGGATTACTTGATTGCTCAAAGAGATTTATTGCTGAATGGCTATGACTATCTGATGGAAAAATATACCAATGGTTATACCTTAACTAAGGATGAAAAAAGTCAAACTTTAAGCGAGGCAAAGTCAGAGGTTCAATCTTATTTCTCTAAAAACAGCTTAACAGCTCTAAAAACAGAAACTGAGCTCAATGGATATTTAAAAACTGATTCTGATTTTAAGGACAGCATTCAGCAAATGGTCAATAATTTAGATAGAGAATTAAAGCTGAATACCAATAAAATTAAAGCCTTAGAAGATGAAGTTCAAAAGCTTGCAGAAATCTTAAAGGGCTCTACATCTACCGATAATGCCTTTGAATCCATGCTTCAAGAAATTTCCAAGCTGATTCAGAGAAATGAGGAGATCAAGCATTTAAAGGATGATGTATATGGAGTATACCTCAACAATCCAAGTGATAGTCAGTATGAACAAAATTTAAAGGTCTTCCAATCTAAGCTAGATAAGCATTATAATATGCTACTAGAATTTACGAATACTTACAGATTATTTAATATTGATATTTATAATACAAATTCTCAATGCTTATTCCAGGCAGGTTCTATTGTCATTGAGGATGGTGGTATCAATTTACTTTTAGCAGTTGTTGCATTTTTAGTATTAGGCCTAATTATTGGCTGTTGTTTGAATTTAGTAATTGATATGCCGAAATATTTAAGAGAAAAAAAGAATGGCAAATTAGAAGCTCCTAAGGAAACCCCTAGTGAGGAAGAGGAGTCAGTAGAATAATAAATTATAGTGGTCAAGATTTGACCACTTTTCTTTTCTATTGTATAATACCTTATGAGGTGTTACGAAAATGAATTTTAAGATTGAACTACCAAAATTTAAAAATGTGAGCTACAACATATTAGATTTTGGAGCGGAAAGCAAATTAGATTTTAATAATAAAACCGCAATACAGGCTGCAATTGATACCTGTAGTTTGCAAGGTGGTGGAACTGTGATTGTTCCAAATGGTTATTTTTTAACTGGGCCTATTGAATTAAAAAGCAATGTCAATTTACATTTAGAAGAAAATGCTTTATTACAATTTACCAAATCAAAGGAGGAGTATCCGCTACTTTGGACAAACTATGAAGGACAAAAAAGGATTCGGGCTCTTTCTCCCATTTCTGCAACCCATCAAACAAATATTGCAATAACAGGAAAAGGAATCATCGATGGCAATGGCGCTCTTTGGAGAGGAATCAAACGATTTAAGCTTACAGATAAAGAATTTCAAAGATGTCTTAAGCTAAGCCCTTATTTTACTGAAACAAGTGAGGGTGGAATTTGGTATCCAACAAAAACGGTTTATGAGGGTGTATTGGCAGGAGAGCCTGATTATAATGACCCAGAAGCGTTAGCCAAGGCTTCTGCCTATTATGATCTATATCGTCCCGTTTTAGTGTCCTTAAAGAACTGTGATAAGGTTTTAATTGAGGATATAACAATTCAAAATTCCCCTGCTTGGAACATTCATCCTTGGTTCTGCAAGAATTTTACGCTGAAAAATGCGAAGGTGAGAAATAAATTTTCTGCCCAAAATGGAGATGGTTTGGACTTAGAATCCTGTGAAAATTGTGAGATTGTTGGCACCATTTTTGAGGTTGGTGATGATGGAATTTGTATCAAATCTGGTAAAAATGCAGAAGCTCGAGAATTGGTTGGTCCTTGCAAAAATGTATGGATTCATGACTGTAAGGTATTTGATGCTCATGGAGGCTTTGTTGTAGGAAGTGAAATGAGTAGAGGAGTAGAAAATATCATAGTAGAAGATTGCTCCTTTATAGGAACAGACATTGGCATAAGGTTTAAGTCCGCATTAGGTCGTGGCGGTGTAGTAGAAAATATTACAATCCGTAATATAACTATGACTAATATTATTGAAGAGGCTTGTATATTCACGATGGGGTATGTTCTAAAAAATCTAGAGACTATAAAAACGGATGAGATGGAATCTACTTTAAAGGAGGATGTCCCAGAATTTAAAAATATTTATTTAGAGGACATTGTCTGTCAGGGAGCCAAAATTGCAATTAAGATCAATGGATTAAAACAGCTACCGATTCACCATCTCTACTTTAAGAATGTTTCTATATCTGCAAATCAAGGGCTAGATCTATCTTTATGTGAGGATATTCATCTAGACCATGTAGCTATTACATTACCAGATCAAATCATAAAGTTTGAAAATGAAATTTTAAAGGCATAAAAATGAAAAATATAATTGAACAAATTTTAGATGAAAATAATCATGACATTATCCAAATTCAAGGAAAAAATAAGGAATGGCTTCGCTTTGAACAGGTCGCTTTAATAAATTTAGACGAAGAGATTTTCACAATATTGCATCCTATTGCAAAAGATGTAAATCCAGATGATGTACTAGTATTTCGAATTCTATTTACAGAAAATGAGGCAGAACTTATTTTAGAGGAAAATGAACAGGTGATAGAGGCTTGTTTTGACCAGTATTATCAACTTTATAAAAGAAAAAAATAATAAAATTGTTGCATAAACTATGGGATTATGTTAAAATGATAGAGCTGTTTTATCAGCAAAGCACAATGCTCCGCTGGCAACATGGGATTAGATAGGCTATGAGCGTTGGTATATAAGGAGTTGAGATTTATGGCAAACGCAAAAGGACAAGCTTTAATTAACGAAATTACAGCACAATATTTGAAGGATAGACCTACATTCCGTGCAGGTGATTCTGTTAAGGTTTTCGTTAAAATCATTGAAGGCGATACACATCGTATTCAGGTTTTTGAAGGCTTAGTAATTAAGCGTCAAGGTACTGGCATTGGTGAAACATTCACAGTTAGAAAAATGTCATACGGAATTGGTGTTGAACGTACATTCCCTATTCATTCACCAAATATCGACCATATTGAAGTTACTAGAAAAGGTAAAGTACGTCGTGCTAGACTATTCTATATTCGTAGCTTATCAGCTAAGGCTGCTCGTATTAAGGAACGTCGATAATTTAAAAAGTCACTCAATCGAGTGGCTTTTTATTTTTTAAAAATGGGAAAAATATGTGAGGGGTTTTAGTAGATTTCCCATAAAATATGCGTTATAATTAAAGTACAAGTAAGCTTAGAAAGGAAATATGAATATGCTAAATATTTTATCAGTTTTAACCCCTAAAGAAAAGACCTCTTATTTAGATTCCAAGGCTACCATTCGTCAGGCCTTGGAGAAATACGATTACCATAAATTTACGGTTGTTCCTTTGATAGATAAGGAAGGCCATTATATATCAACAGTTTCTGAAGGAGACATCCTAAGATATATAAAAAATCATTGTAATTTTGATATCCAATCTGCAGAGGATACCTATTTAGACACAATAGAGCATTATCGACCTTATACATCCTTAGATATCAACTGTTCCATTAAGGATGTTCTTGTTTTATCCCTAGAACAAAATTTTATTCCTATGGTCGATGATAGAGGAATGTATATCGGCATTATAAAGCGTAAGGATATCATTGGTTATTTTATTCAAAAGTATTCAGAAAAGAAAAAAGCCTGAAAAAGTTTGATTGTAGGCTTTCACCTATAATATTTGGATTAAGGAGGAAATGCTATTATGAATAGAGATACCTTACTCCAACGACTCAAAGAGCTTTCTTTACCTAAAGAAGAATATTAGGTAGTTGCTGGAGGGGCTATGGTTTTACACGGTTTTCGCACTGAAACTCATGATATTGATTTAGGATGTAGTACATTTTTAGCAGATAAGTTAGAAAAACAGGGTTATATAATATCCTATTGTGAAGATGGAAATAGAAGAATTAGATATTCAAATGATGTAGTACTTTTTGAAAATTGGATTGAGGGTGAAGTGGAACTGGTCAGTGGCATCCCTGTTATAAGTATAGATGGTCTTGTCCAAATGAAAAGAAAACTAGGAAGAGAAAAAGATTTAACCGATATTTTATTAATTGAAGCGAAAAAATAAAATCAACTTTAATAAGTAATGATATTATCTTTTTTTTACCCCCCTTTAAAGGGGCTCATACTATAACACTGCTTATAATGATTTTAATACTTTTTATATAAAAGAAGAAGGTCTAGGGAAATAACTTAGACCTCTCATTTTTGTTTTGGGGTGTGCGAAGAGACACGAACGAACGTAAATATACTAACTTATTTTAACCTTTTATGAGTGTCAATGGAATATGATTTAGCATTACTTGAAGAAACAAAATGTAAAATGATTAATACTATATAAAAATAAGTCATAATATTTATTGTTTAGTAGATATTATGCTTTTTAATATATCTTCAATTTTAATACTATCTAATTTTGTTAAAACAAATCTTTTTTTCCCACATCTTTAATAGAAGAACCACATAAATAA
Source organism: uncultured Mollicutes bacterium (assembly GCA_900540705.1). Taxonomy (GTDB): domain Bacteria; phylum Bacillota_I; class Bacilli_A; order Acholeplasmatales; family Anaeroplasmataceae; genus Pelethenecus. The sequence goes on along the minus strand of UQGR01000019.1, from coordinate 29,666 downwards.
ATCGTGTTATCTATAATGATAAATCTATCATGAATAAGAGTTGTTTGAATTACTTCTAAATTATGTTTGATATTAAATGTATGAATATCTTGTTTTGTTAAACTAGAAGATGGAAAAGCATAAATCGTAATAGGGACTGATACATCAACCAACATATCTAATACAGATAAATCAATATAACCATCAACTAGAATAATAGAAGATTTAGCAGATAAAAATAATTGTTTAATATAAGAATAAGCATCATAGATTTCATCTTCATAAAAAAGTTTTTCTCTTGTGATGTTATTTATATTAGATAAATCTTTAATCATTTGAGCGTGATGGATATCATGTTCAATTAAAGTGTTTACTTTATTATTTAAAGATATAATATTATCTTGACAATCTAGACATCTTTTCTCATTGACAGAATATCCTTTCAACATATATTGTTTTAAGATGGAAGAAACCCATTTACGAAATAGTATACCTCTTTTCGAATTCACACGATATCCAACAGCTAAAATCATATCTAAGTTGTAATGCTTTACAATATATGTTTTTCCATCAGTTGCAGTTCGTGCGTTTTCCGCACATACTAGATAATTTAATTCTTTTGAATGCAAAATATTAGATATATGTCTAGTTATACGAGTTCTGTCAACTCCAAATAACTGTGCAATCTCATTTTGAGTTAGCCACACTGTTTCTTCAGTAGGACTCACATTAACATCTAGACTAAATTCACCATCCTCAAATTTGATAATTTCATATTCATTTTTTTGATTATTCATTATTTTTGCCTCCTTGTTTTCTCAAAAAAAAAAAGCTTCCCGAATTAACGAGAAGCTAGTGTTATATTATAAAGTTGTAATATTGATATTCTTTTTATTTTCATCATCTTTCCAACTTTCTTTAAGATAGATTCAGTATAGCATATTTAGTAATAAAAGACTATACAATTGTGATGTTTTACATATAAAAACAATAAAAGGTCTAGGGAAAACCGTAGACCTTTTGTTCTTTGTTCTGGGGCGTGCGACAGGAATCGAACCTGCGCATGGTAGAGCCACAATCTACTGTGTTAACCACTTCACCACGCACGCCATCTTAGCCGTTATAAAACGTGCATTATTATTATACCTTATTTATTTATTTTGTAAAGAGATTTTTTTAAAAACTCAAAACCTAAAGTTATATTTCAACAAAAAAAATAGATATTTTTTAGGTAGAATGTTTTTATAAAGACTTTTAGTTGATTTTTTTGTTGAAAAAGGGTAAAATCACTATCGTAGGGTAAAATAACATTTGAAAGGAAAATTTTTTATATGTGGAAAAAGATATTATATATAGGAATTGCCGTAATTATTGGTATTATGGTATTCGTATTCGGATATAATTCAAATCAAATCAACCATTTAACGAATCTTGTAAATGAAGCAATTGATAGCGGAAAGTATTATGAGGTTCCTAAAATTTGGGAAGGATGCTTCGACACAAAGTCTGTAATTGTAGATGATACAGACAAGCTAGATATCGAAATCTATCCAGCAACCTCTGAACGGAATATCAGCTATGGCTCTGATTCTACGCGGTATTTAAGATATGAAAAAGCTTATTATTTTTATATTTTTAAGCCTAAGTTTTCATATACAGATGTAAGTACTGGCTCTGATTCTAGCTATAATAGAACAGGTTTTAGATTCTATAGTGGAGAGAAGTGCTATGACTATTATTTTATTGTGAGTGATACTATAAATTCTAGTGAGTATATTGAGTCTCCCAGAACAAAAGAGGAAGCTCTTTTAAATGCAACAAGAAATGTGACCATCACTCAGGAGACCTGGGGATTTATGCGATTGACATTGGGTGAAACTGAGTTAAATCAAATTCGTTCGGAAATTGGTGGAGACATCGATAAGCTTCAGCTTATGGATAGTACAGGAGTTGTTGTATATGAGGCACCAGTAGACTTGAATTTTAATCAAGCTTTCTTTACAGATTTACAGGATTTATTTGATAATTACAATATTTATCTAGATGAATATTTAGCTGCCAATGATGATAAGGATAAAATCAATCAGGCTTCCGATAAATTTAATGAATTTTATGAGCCTTGGTTTAAAACCTTTGATGAGAATAAAGAGACTACTGGCTATACCTTCCGTCATGATGATGCTTATTTAGCTCCAGGCTCCTTGTTATGGCAAACGATTGGAATTGAAGCTCTTTATTTACTGGTTGTTGCAATCCTATATATTCTTTTATTCCATTTTAAAGCAATTAAAAACTTATTCTCTAAGGATCACTATAAAGACTATGGTGGTAAGAATGATGAAATTTTAATCAATGGTAAATGGGTGAAGACCTCTGGAAAAGGAAAGCCTGTGAAAGAGGAGCCTAAGGAAACAATCCAGGAAGCAGAAATCGTTGAAGATACTTTAGAAGAAGTAACCGCTAGTGAAATTACTCAGCCAAAGGAAGTTTTAGATAGTGAAGCTTCTGTAGAATCTAAAGATACAGAACCTGAAATGGGAGAACCAGAAACAGAAGAAAAAGAAGAGGAATAGTTTATGATGAAAGTAAGAAAGGCTGTTATACCAGCTGCTGGATTTGGCACGAGATTTTTACCATTTACTAAGGCCGTTCCAAAGGAGATGCTGCCTTTAGTAGATATTCCAACAGTAGAATACATTGTAAGAGAAGCCATTGAAAGTGGAATTGAAGAAGTTTTAATCATTATTAATAAAGAAAAAGAATGCATTAAAACTCACTTTGGACATAATGAGGTTCTAGAAGACTTTTTAGAATCTAAAAACAAGAGGAAGGAACTAGAAATAATTCAAGAGCTTCCTAACAAGGTCAAGGTTTCTTTTACTTATCAGGAGGAACAGCTAGGATTAGGGCATGCCGTTTTATGTGCAGAAGCCTTTGCTAACCATGAGCCCTTTGCGTTACTTCTTGGAGATGATGTATACGTAGGTAGAACGGAGCCTGCGACAAAACAGATGATAGATGCTTATCAACAAACGGGCTCCTCTATTCTAGGAACTTTAGCAGTTTCAGAGGAGGATGTCAGCAAGTATGGAATCTGTGAGCCCAAGCAGTCAAGTGATGGTAAACTATTAGAACTAAAGAGTGTAGTAGAAAAGCCTAGTAAGGAGGATGCTCCTTCCAATCTGGCTATTGGAGGAAGATATGTACTAACTCCAACCATTTTTGAATTCTTAAAAAATCAAACCCGTGGTGCAGGAGGAGAAATTCAATTGACGGATTCCATCTTACGCATGATGTCTAAGGAAAAGGTCTATGCTTTAGCTATTGATGGAGTACGTTATGATATAGGGTCTAAAAAAGGCTTCCTAGAGGCAACGGTCGATTTTGCATTAGGAAGAGAAGATCTTGCAAAGGATATGCAGGAAATTATAAATAAAAGAGTAAAAAAATAGAACTTAGTGTTCTATTTTTTCTTTTATGATTGCTAATGCTTTTTTTAGATTTTCTTCATCAATATTTGTATATCCTATGATAAGAGTATAGCTTTTCCTATGGTGTATGTCATAAGAGGAGATGGAGTTTAGTTTGATTTTTTCTTTTTCCAAATCCATTAAAAAATCATCTAATGAAATACTATTGTTAAGATGTATGAGCATAGACAAATAATTTTTCTTTAAATCCACTTTTATATTTTTGCAGTTCCTAAAAGCTTCCTTTATCAGTTCTCTTTTCTTAAGGTAACGATTTTTAAGTCGGTTGATATGCTTTGCGTATTCGCCACTTTCTAAATAATGAAATAAAATGGTTTGGTCTAAGCTGGATACAGGATTGGAATAACCCTTATAGCGTTTTTGATATTCTGCTAGAAGGGGCTCAGGAAGAATCATGTAAGAAATTCTGGCTCCTGAAAACAAGGTAGAAGAAAAGGAGGAAAAGAAGATAACCTTTTGAGGGTTTAAGGTATATAGGGCAGTGGTGGGACCATCATTTATTCGGAATTCAGCGTCAAAGTCATCCTCTATGAGATAGTGGTCTTCTTGGGTAGCCCAGAGGATTAATTCCTTTTTTCTTGAAATTGACATTTTAGTTCCAGTTGGAAATTGATTAAAGGGTGTAGTATAGAGTACAGTACTTTGCTTAGGAAGCTGTACTCCATTGGCATCTAGCTCTACATACTCTGTTTCTAAATGATGATTTTTTAAAAGAATTGCTAGCTTATGATACCCGGGATTTTCTAGTCCATAGCAGGTCGCTTTTAACAATGGAAATAGGGAGGAAATCATTTCTAAGCCATTACCAATGATGATTTGCTGGTAATTGGCTTTAATTCCTCTATTCTCTAATAAATGCTCGGCAATCGCTTTTCTTAAGCCTTCTAAGCCCTCTAAAGGAGATTTAAATACGTAGTTTTGTTCGGCTAGGCTAGTACGTACACATTTTTGAAAGCCTGTAAAGGAAAAGTCTTTATCCATTGTATTTTGAGTTGTCAAATCAAATAGATAGCTATCCATTTCTAAAGTGGGAAAAGAAGATGGTTTTGGAACTATCGTTAATTTTTGTTGCTGAGTAACAAAATAACCTTTCTTTTCTTTACTGAAGATATAACCTTCGTCTAACAACAGATTATAGGCATTTACTATAGTGTTTGTACTTACATTCAAATGAGCAGCCAGCTTTCGTTTAGAGGGAAGCTTTTCTAAGGATTGAATAGCGCCTTGATTGATTCTAGTGGCAATCGTTTGATAGATTTGGATGTAGTAAGGACTATTCTCATCTAGTTCTAATGTGAAATTCACCATAGGAATCACCAGCCTTTACTTATAATTATAAATTTATGCATATTTTTTTCAAGTGGAATTGATAAGAAAAACATAATTTGGTAAAATGATACCAAGGTGATTTAAAATGAATAAGACAATGCTTTGTATTCAGCTTCTAGAATTATTATCTGCAAAAGAGGTTATGAGTAAAAATGAACTAGCAGAGCTTTTAGAGGTGAATCCACGCAATATTATAGAATATATTAAAACGCTTCAGGATAGTGGATATGACATTCAATCGGTTCGAGGTATCTATGGTGGGTATCACCTAAATAGGGATAGCATCTTGCCTTCAGTCCGTCTCACCCAGCATGAGGCAGATCTTTTAAAGTCTAGCTGTAGCTATTTAGAAAAGAAGGCAGATTTTTTAGAGTATAAAGCTTATGTAAAAGCCATCTCTAAGGTATTATCTTGCAATATAGATTCCTTTGCTAATGAGATTAAAATTATTGACCGATACCCTCTTTCAATGCCAAAATCAGAGCTTTTAGAACGGTATACAAAATTTAATGAGGCAATGAGTACCTCGAAAAAATGTAGCATTTGCTATCTTTCTACTAAGGACAAGCTAAGTGAGCATGTGATACACCCCTATCGTGTGTTTGTATTTAACGGAGCCTGGATGGTTTTAGCTTGGAATGAAACAGTACATGACTTCGGATATTTCAAGCTGAATCGAATACAGAAGCTAGACCTGCTTTCAGAAAAATTTACATTGCTGAAAACCTATAATGCCTCAGATTATATTGATAACTTTGGTATGCGTCAGAACGGAGAATATTATGAGATTCGGTTAGAACTCACAGATTTATATACCGTTATCTCAGAGCGTATCTATGGTAAAAACCAAAAAATAACGAGAATAGATGAGCATAGGACTTTGCTAGAATGCAGCATGCAGAATAAAGCAATGATTAAAACATTTGTTTTGGGCTTTGGAAGTAAGGCTAAAGTTCTTGAACCAGAGTGGCTTAAGGAAGAAATAAAGGAAGAAGCATACAAGCTTCTCAACCAGTAAGGAGTAGAAGATATGAAATATATATTTTTAGATTTTAATGGAACTATCATCAATGATGTGCAGCTTTGTTTAGATTTATTAAATGAAATTCTTAGAAGTCAAGGAAAACGAGAGTTAAATATAGAGGAATATAAAAATGTATTTACTTTTCCAGTGAAGAAGTACTATGAGGCCGCAGGAGTAGATTTCTCTATTGAAAGCTTTGAGTCTTTAGCCCAAAAGTTTATTTTAATGTATCAGCCTGCTTCTATGCATTGCGGGCTTTATGAAGGACTTATAGAGACTGTAAAGCTGCTGAGAGAAAAGGGATATCACTTTGTGATTTTGTCAGCGAGTGAGAAGAATAACCTTTTAGAACAATGTACACACTATGGCTTAGTTCCCTATTTTGATGCAATCCTAGGAATTGACAATATCCATGCTGCCAGCAAGGTTGACATTGCTTTAGGATATTTAAAACGGGAAGGAATAGAGGGGAAGGATATCCTTTTTGTGGGAGATACCCTGCATGATTTAGAGGTTGCCAAGAGACTTGGAGCGGAGTGTTTTTTAGTATCCTGTGGACATCAGTCTGTTGAAGTACTAAGTCAGGGTAACACGAGAATTATTGGTTCTGTGGCTGAGTTATCTCAAATATTGGAGTGAGGAAAATGAAGAATATAATTGATGAGAATTTTGAGGACCTAGAGCTAGCAGAATTCCCATATGATAGAGGACATACTGCCTTGGGAGAGTACCATTATCTAAAGCCTACTGGGGTCTATGGAAACTGGTATGATCCAATTTGCCTACATCAGTGGAGAAGTTTAGATGGCAGCTGGTTAGTAACATCGGATGGAACAACTAGATACATGGAACAAAACAGAGGAGATAACACCAAGGGAGCCTTTTCTAATGTATATTGCTGTCTAGTTCATGAGAAGTGTCTTTATGCTCCTTTTCATTTAAGTTTTGACCTTAGAGTGTTTGAAGTAAAGCATTTTTGTGGTATGGCTTTTCATTACCTGACCTCTAGGGTTTACGATTTCATAGGGATAAAAGGTAATACCTTAAGTCTATATCATCGAAACGAAGAGGAATTTACGGTATTAGCTTCTAAGAAAATTGAATTCTCTGATTTAAATACTTATCATTTAGAGCTCGAGGTTGGAGCTTGTGTGAGGGTATATTTAGATGGAGTTTTTCAGTTTGAGGTGGACTTTAAGTTAGTTCCAGGACTTAGAATTGCCTTAGTGGCGAAGAGTGCCTGTAGGTATTCTCATGTGAGGGTAGCGATGACCGAAGAAGATTATCTCCTACATCAGAACCTTTGTTTAAAGGAACAAGCCCGGTTAGAAGAAAAACAAAATCAATTCCCTAAGCTGCAATGTATAAAAAAGATAGACTTGAAGAATTTTGGAAGTGGAAGACAGCTTAGAATTCGAATGGTGGATGGAAAACCAATTTTTTTAATGGCCCAGCACCAGAAACGGATGATTCGGGATTCCTTTGCAAGACTGTCCTGCCTAACGGCTTTTACAATGGATGGGAATGTCTTATGGCAGAAGGGAGAGCCAAATCCCAGCCCCGATAATACCTTGATTTCCTGTGATTTACCATTTCAAATTGCCGATGTGAATCAGGATGGAAAATATGAAGTCCTTTATTCTATGGATTTTGAGATTGTACTCTGTGACCTTCTCACTGGAAAAATTTTAAAGAGAATGCCTACTCCAGTGATTTATGAGGACCCCCTTGTTCGAGATGAACCTTATTATAGACTCAATGTAGATGCTATCCGGGTTGCAGATTTTGAAGGATTAGGCTATAAAGGAGATTTTATCATCAAGGATAGATATCAAAATGTTTGGGCCTATAATCAACGCTTTGAGCTATTATGGCGATATCATCATAAAAATACAGGACACTTTCCTTATATTTACGATTTTGATGGAGATGGGAAGGATGAAATGTTTGTAGGTTATGACTTAGTCGATCACGATGGAAAAATTATCTTTTCCTTGCCGATGAATTCAGACCATACGGATGAAATTATTTATGCGAGATTACATAAGGATGAGCCAAAACGGTTGATACTAGCTTCTGGTAATGAGGGAATGAACCTGGTCAATTTAGATGGAACAATCTATAAGCATAATGAAATTGGACATGCTCAAAGAATTAGTGTTGCGAAGTATAGAAAGGATTTAGAGGGATTACAGATTCTAGCTACTGCATTTTGGGGAAGTGATGGGATACTTTGTCTATATGATTGTCATGGGAAATTGCTTCTACAAAAGGAGCAGAGATCTAATGGAAATGTCATTACACCTGTAAACTATGACGGTGAACATGTTTTAGCATTACTGAATGCAGGTCCAGATGGAGGCTTGGTGGATGGAGCATTAGATAAGGTCGTCTTATTTCCTGAGGATGGGCATCCTACATTAGCTGCTGAGGTTTATGACATTGATCAGGATGGAATAGATGAAATTTTATGCTTTGACCAAAGAAATCTTTGGATTTATAAGGCAGAGTCCTATAGAGAGTCTGAAGTCTATTTGAAATATCCTGATGATGGCTTTTCTAATTACAGAGGAGAATATTTAATTCCTTTAGAGTATGAGGATTAAGTACTTTTCTTTGAAAAGGGATTGATAATCTAGAGATTTTAAGATATAATACTTTCTAGAGTATTAATTTTGGAGGAATTTTCATGAAACGATTTTTAAAGGCTTTTGGTGTGATGCTGTGTGTGTTTACAGTGTTACTCACTCTAACAAGCTGTTCAGGATATGATTTTTATGAGGACTGGCATAATGCAGGGGCTACCATTGAGAAGGAAAACATATATCAATTGATAACCTTAGATGAAGCCAAACAGAAGATTGATAACAAGGATACGTTTGTCTTAATTTACGCTTCCTCATCTAATTCAGAAAGTGTAAAGGTTATAAGTAGCTTTCAGGCACAAGCAGAATATCTTCAAAGAACAGATGCTGTAATTTACTATTTGAACTCTTCTGAATTCACCTCTACCTCTGATCGTACAAAGGTAAGAGAAACAATTAAGATGCATGAGGCTCCTAGCGATGGATCTCCGATTGTTATGGGGTATAAGAATTCAGCTGCAGTAATTGATACCTCAGATAAAAACAGAGGAAGTATGAAGGATTACTTTAAAGGGGATCAGGTACAGTATGCTAGCCTAGCTTCTTATATCTTTAAGGATTTATTAAAAAAATAAATTGCTTTGAAAGGACTGATTTTTTCAGTCTTTTTTCTTTTTTACTATATCCAATGGAAGCTTCATCTAATGCTTAGCTATACCATCAGCAAAAATAAATGAAAAAAGCTAGATTTTTCAATCTAGCAAAATAAGAAATATTTTATTTCTTTTCTTTGGCTGGAAGCTTCAGTATTGAAAATAGTAAAATAAAAAGTACTAATCCCAAAATGATTTTTTCTTCCATGTTATCACCAGTATTAGTATATGCAATCTTTTAGTTTTGTATCTATTTTCTTTTCATTTTGCATAGAATTATTATGGTGATACTATGCGATACATAAAAGAAGAGGTTATCCTTAAGAATATACGAACCATTTTAAAAACCAATTCTATTATTCTGGTTGTTAAGGATAATGCTTATGGCTTTGGAATCTGCTATATGATATCCATTGCTAGAAAGTTAGGGTTAAAGGATTTTGCCGTAAAATCATTATCTGAAGGCATTTTTATTCGCAATATGTATAAAGAAGCCAATATCCTCATTCTAGGAAAGATTAAACCCCAAGATATCAAGGATATCCAGCAATATAAGCTGATTCCTACCATCAATGACTATGACGATTATATCCTTTTTAAAGAAAATAAAATTCCCTGTCATTTGGCAATTGATACGGGAATGAATCGCTTTGGTATGAAAAGCGGATTCTTAGCCATCATCAATGACAGCATAGTTCAGGCAATTTATACCCATCTATATAATGATCATAACAGGTATAAGATTAAATATTTAGAAAGATTGTCTAAAAGCTATTTGAAGCCCTTGCATATTGGAGGTAGCGTTGCCTATGGTCAAACGGATGCTACTCTAAGGGTGGGTAGAATGCTTTATGAGAACGCACTCTATTTTTATGGTCATATTGTCAATATCAAGGAATTAGAAAAAAATGAAACCTTAGGCTATGATGGACTTTTTACGGCCCAACGTCCTACAAGAGTTGGTGTATGTGATGTTGGGTATGCCGATGGGCTTCATCTTATGTTCAATGGCAGAGTTAGAATTGGAGGAAAATTTTATTCTTGCGTGGGTAGGTGCTGTATGGATCAGTGCTTTATTCTAGTAGATGAGGATGTAAAACTCGGAGATGAGGTTGAATTTTTCGGTAAAACCATTTCTGAAGATGAATTTATCAAAAGCAATCGGATGACGAAGCATGAGATGTTTTTAAAAATTAACCATCAGGAGCTACCAAAATAAAATGATAAAAAGAGAATTACGATAGAAATATCGTTTTTTCTTTTAAAAATGTGTATTTCTTACATAAACACTTGTATTTCTATAAAAAACAAATTATAATGGAAGATAACTAAAAGGAGGGCAAAGTCATGTTCCATTCAACTAGAGGAAAAGCTGCAGTATCTGCCGCAGAGGCGATTATCAATGGAATAGCTGAGGATGGCGGACTTTATGTGATAGAGGAATTACCTACCATCCGTTATAAGGAAATGCTATCAGAGGATTATACTACTATAGCCAGTCGAATCATAACAGCCTTCTTTCCAGATTTTACTTTAGAGGAAATTCAAAAAGAGGTGAAGGAGGCTTATGCTTGTTTTAATGTAGAAGAGGTTGTTCACCTTCAAGAGGCTAAGGACTTTTTCTTTTTAGAGCTCTGGCATGGACCTACGCTTGCCTTTAAGGATTTAGCTCTTGTGATATTGCCAAGATTGATGAGGCTTGCAAAAGAGAAGCTTGGGCGAAACCAAAAGACTACCATTTTAACGGCCACCTCAGGAGATACAGGAGGAGCCGCCTTAAATGGCTTTAAAAGTATTACAGGTATGCAGGTGATTGTACTATATCCTGAGGATGGTGTTTCCAGCATTCAGGAGTCTCAAATGCTTTCATTTCAGGCAGACAATACAGAGATATTGGCGGTAAAAGGAAACTTTGATGATTGTCAAAGAATTGTTAAGGAGTTTTTCCAAGAAAATCCCGAGCTTTCTCTTTCTTCGGCAAATTCTATTAATATTGGTCGCTTAATTCCTCAGATTGTGTATTATTTTTACAGCTATATATCCTTGGTAAGAAAAGGGAAAATAGATTTAGATGAAGAAGTGGACTTTGTGGTACCTACTGGGAATTTTGGCAATATTTTTGCTGGCTTTTATGCAAAAATGCTAGGTCTGCCAATCCATAATTTAGTGGTTGCCTCCAATGAAAATGATGTACTGACAGATTTTTTTAATCAAGGTTCTTATAATAAAAATCGTACATTTCATAAAACGAATTCACCTTCTATGGATATTTTAGTATCATCAAATTTAGAAAGATTATTATATTATGCATGTGAAGAGGATTGTCAAAGTGTTAAAAACCTAATGGAACAGCTAAAGCATAAAGGAAAATATGAATTTAGAAACCCTTTCTCCTTCTTTAAGGCTTATAAAACGAGTGAGAGGGAAACCTTAGAGCTTATTCAGGAGGTTTATAAAAGGTATGGGTATTTAATAGATCCTCATACCGCTGTAGCTTATGGGGCCTTTAAGAAAAATGCAGACCTTAATTATAAATCTATTATTCTATCAACAGCATCCCCCTTTAAATTTCCGACAGCTATAAAAGAAGCTTTCTGTCTTTCCATGAATGAGGAATTTGAAATTATAGAAGAGATGAAGCAAAAGTTTTCTATCCCTGTCCCTAAAGCTTTAAACTATCCTATCCGTAAAAAGAAAGGCATAGAACAGGAACATATCAAAACTTATATAAAGGAGAAAATACAATGCTAAAAATAGAAGTTTGTGCAACCTCAGCAAATCTATGTGTAGGCTATGATGTGTTAGGAATTGCCTTAGACATAAAAAATAGCTTTACGTTTTCTCCCTCAAAAAGTTTTCTTTTTGGAGGATTTGAGGATAAATATGCAAATCTTGATAATTTAGTTTATCGGTCCTATTGTTATGTTTTTTCAAAGATGGGAAGGGACCCGATTCCTGTGAAGATAGAGTATGAGGGAGCTATCCCTATTTCTAGAGGATTAGGTAGTAGTAGTTCCTTGATTGTGGCAGGAGTATTTGCAGCAAACCATTTTTTAAATCAACACTTTACAAAGGAAGAGCTATTTAACTTTTGTGTAGAGCTTGAGGGACATCCAGATAATGTCGCCGCTGCAATCTATGGCGGATTGGTTGCTAGTTTTCAAAATGAAGGAAGCTATATTCCTATTTGCTATGAGGTAAGTGAGGATCTATGCTTTACAGTGATTATTCCTCCTTATGAGGTTTCAACTACGGAGGCTCGGGCTGTTCTTCCTAAACAATACAGTATTACAGATATCCATGAAAACCTATCTAGAATCATTCATATCCCTTTGGCATTTAAAACTGGTAATATTGGACTATTGAGGGCTTTGTTTCAGGATAGGATTCATGAGCCTTATCGAAAAGCCTTAATTCCTGAATATGAATTTTTTAAGGAACTTTGTAAGGATAGAGCCTTTGCCATCAGTGGAAGTGGTTCTACAATGCTGGCGATAGGAAAAAATGAACTGAATTTTTCTAAAGAAGGGTACCGAATTGAGACGGTAAAAATAGCCAAGGGTATCCATATTATTACGGAGGAGTAAAAATGAACACGGAATATTTTGTAATTCATAAAAAGGTTTTATCCGACCTTTTTGAAAAGGTTTTAAAAATTAAAGAGGAAGTGAACAAGGGTGAAAATGTAAGCAGTGCCTGTAAAAGAGAAGGTATTTCTCGTTCTACCTTTTATAAATATAAGGACTATGTCTATCTTCCTTCCACAAATATGGGAAGAAAAATAATTCTTTCGATGAAGCTGATGGATGAACCGGGAGCACTTTCTAACATCTTAAATCAGGTGGCAGCCAACAACGCCAACATATTAGCCATTCATCAGGAAATGCCGATTCATAACATTGCCTTTGTGACTTTGACTATAGCCCTGTTAAAGGTAGATGTTGTAATTCAAGAGCTCATCGAGGTATTACGTCAGCAGGATTATGTAATTGATGTAATGCTGATTGCAGTAGAATGATGGTTGTTGCTCTTTTAGGTCTTGGAACTGTTGGCAGGGCTGTATATGACATTTTAGAGCATCAAAAAAAGATGCCCTTTCACAAGACCATTTTCATCAAATACATTTTAGTTAGAAACAAAGAAAAGCATAAGGATATCTATCAGGATAAATTGGTTACAGACTATCAACAAATATTACAGGATAGAGAAGTAGAGGTTGTGATAGAAATGATGGGAGCCACCATAAGCTATGAAGTAATCAAGCAGGCGCTCCTATCCTCTAAGCATGTTATCACGGCGAATAAGGAGGTTATTGCTGGATCCTATATTGAGCTTGCTGAGCTTGCAAGATCAAAGAATGTCCAGCTCCTTTTTGAGGCAGCAGTTGGAGGTGGCATTCCTATTGTGCATACTCTTTTCACCTGTGCTCAATATAATGATATTACCAAAATTCAAGGTCTATTAAATGGAACTACGAATTATATTTTAACCTCTATGCATAAAAATCATATGGATTTTAAAGAAGCCGTACAAATGGCTCAAAAGCTTGGATTTGCTGAAGCAGACCCTACAGCGGATTTAGAGGGATTAGATATGGTTAGAAAGATTGCAATTCTTTCTATGATTTGTTTCCATACTCCGATTTCCTTAGAGGATATCTATCATAAAGGGATCAGCAATGTAACAAAGGATATCGTAGAAATTATTGAGCTTTTGGGCTATCGATTAAAGCTTATGGCCTTTTCCATGCTAGAGCGTCAGCAGGTAATTATCGGCGTTGAGCCTGTGATGATCAAACAGGATGCCCTTTTGGCCAATGTGGATTATGAGTATAATCTTGTAGAATATGAAGGTACTGCCTGTGCCAAGCAGACTATGTCGGGGAAGGGAGCTGGACCCACTACAGCCAATTCTATTTTATTTGATTTGATGCTTCTCTCCTCTGGATACCAACAAAGATATGCCCCTACAAAAAAATTGAAAACCATAGGAAATGGAAATATTATTGCCAGATATTTTATAAAACCTCATTCTACCATTCCTTCTAAATGGATTGAAAAAAACTTTAAGGAATTTATTTTAACGAAGGAAATTTCAGCCCAGGAGCTCCATACTCTTATGCCTTCCATTGATTTCTATGCAAGAATTTTAGAATAGAGTATAAAACATTTTATAAAAAAATAAAGTACAAATTCATTTCGACAAATTCTAAAGTCCTGATTTGGTAAAGTAATGAACTAAAGGGAGGAGAATAGAATGGATCTCGTTGACATGATTTGTCAGACATCACAGCTGTTAACGGATATTAGGAAATGTCAGAGCCTGTACCATTATTGTGAGGACAAGAAGGCAATATATGAGCATATTGTGAAGGAAATATGCTTTTTAAAGGATGAAGATGTTCTGTTGTATTTTGTAAATGAGAGGTTTAATGAGGAAAGTAGTTTGGAAGTATTAAGAATAGAGCTATTAAAGCTTTATAAAATTTTAGCTGATAAGTTTTTAGGAAATATTCAAACCTACGCCAAGCCTGTAGAAGTAATTTGTTCCTAAAGAAATCTATCTTTTTTAATGTTTAGTATTGCAAAAGAAGAAATATGTTCTATAATTATGAGGAGATGAAAATTCATCTCCTTATTTTATTTGAGGTATGGGTATGGAGTTAGCGAATATAGAGGAAATAAAAAGCACAATCCCAAGTCATGTTCAGATTGTGGCTGCAACAAAATATGTAACTGAAGAGGACATGCTAAAGCTTTTACCTTATGGGATAAATTGCTTTGGAGAAAATCGAGTAGACGCCTTGATTGAAAAATGGGAAAAATTAAAGAGCTATCCCATTCACTGGCACTTTATTGGTCATCTACAGCGAAATAAAGCGGTGGAGATAATTGATAAAATAGAATGCCTACATTCCCTAGACTCTATAGAGCTTGCTAGAATCATTGAGAAGCATCGAATAGAACCATTAGATTGCTATGTTGAGGTTAACATCAACCATGAGGAGTCAAAGCATGGAATTGAGGTTCAAAAGCTGAATTCCTTTTTTGAGCAGGTACTTCAATTTAAGAAAATCCGAGTTATCGGTCTTATGGCAATGAGCAAGGCGGAATCAAGCTCTAAGGAAAAGTACCAGCAGTTTAAAGCCTTGGCTTACCTAAGAGATAGAATCAATCAAACGTTTGATTTGAACCTCCAGGGACTTTCTATGGGGATGAGTGAAGACTATCAGGAGGCAATTTCTGCTGGAGCCACAGTCATTCGGTTAGGACGGATATTATGGAAGCAAGAGAAATAGAATTTTTTAAAAAGCAAATGGAATCCAATCTTCACAAGGCCTCTATGGGAACCGTCACTTTAACAAATTTTTTAGATGCTACAAAGCTAGCCTATTTAGAAAATTTAAAGGAACCCTTTGCAGAGATTGTAACAGATGGCGGTTTTGAAAATGCTGAACATCAAAGGGCCATATTCAAACCAGAAGGATTAGCTATTCAAACCTTTAAAATTAAGATTTATGAAATTATTTATCCGAAGCGGTATTTAGAGCTTACTCATCGAAAGGTACTGGGAAGCTTAATGGGATTAGGGATAAAACGAGATAGTATAGGGGATATCTGGATGGATGGAACTTCCGTTTACTTTGCATGTACAGAAGAAATAGCTAGCTATATCATAGCTTCCTATAAAACGATAAGTGGCATTCCAATTGAACTAAAAGAGGTTCAAGAGCGTCTTACCATAGAGCGGGAGCTAAGAGAAGAAAATCATATTGTATCTAGTATGCGGCTAGATGTCATCCTTGCCTCTGCCTATAAACTGTCTCGGGCAGAAGCTCTTGAAAGAATTGCAGAAGGGGCTGTGAGTCTAAATCATATGGTTTGCTTAAATTCCAGTAAGCTAGTCGCAGAGGATGATATAATAAGTGTACGTCATAAGGGACGTATTTATGTAGGCAGGATAGGGGGCAAAACGAAAAGTGGACGCTTAAATATTAAGCTCGGCTTTTTAAGTTAACTATGCAAAAGACAACAGAGTATAATAAGCTAACTAGCTTTAAATATTTATTAGTTTTGACAATTCCTATATTTTTTGAATTGTTATTACAAATCATTGTTGGGTATTCTGACCAGATTATGATTTCCTCCGATCAGGATGCTGTAACAGCAATCACGAATACAAATACGATAGTCAATGTATTTATTATCGCCTTTCAGGTATTTTCCATGGGGGCAATCATTTTAATAGGACACTATAAGGGAGCTAAAAACTTTGAGAAGGAAAGAAGTGTTTATAGTGTGGCTTTTGTTCTTTCAACGGCCATAGGAATCCTGATAAGCATCATTCTTTTAGGATGCTCTGAGTATTTCTTTACCTGGATTAAGCTAGACCCATCCTGTATGGAAAAGGGCTTAATCTATATTCGTATTGTAGGAGGCTGCTTATTTCTGCAGGCCATTCTTACGACGCTATCTGCTTTCCTTAAAAGTAATTCCTATATGAAGGATTCAACCATCATCAATGCGGTTGTAAACGTATTAAATATCATTGGAAACTTTATTTTAATTCCTCATTACGGTATAATGGGTGTAGCCATCTCTAGTGTGGTTTCCCGTGGGATTGGTGTTATCATCATTTCCATAGTATTTATAAAAAGAGTGAAGGTCAATATTTTTCGCCATCCATTTCAGGATTTCAGTAAGGCTACCATGAAAAAAATACTGGCAATAGGTGGGCCTACAGGTGGAGAGGCTTTATCCTATAATGCAAGTCAAATTCTCATTTTGTTTGTTGTCAATGACTTGGGGAATAAGGGGATTGTCAACATCAAATCCTATGCTTCTATGTTTGCGATGATATCCTATATGTTTACCTCCGCTATTTCACAGGCGATGCAGGTTGTGATTGGAGAACTACTAGGAATGGGGAAAATTGAAGAGAGTAAGAAAAAGGTGTATCAGACCCTTTTGGCTAGTGTAATATCCGCTCTCGTAGTATCTACCATTCTTTATTTCATCAGCGATTATGCTTATGGAATATTTGGAATCCAGGATGCAGAGCTATTACACATTGGAAAAATGGTGTTACTGGTAGAAATTATTTTAGAGCTTGGTAGAGCCTTCAATATCGTATTTGTAAGAGCTCTGCAGACCAGTGGAGATATTGCCTTCCCAACGATACTATCCGTGATTTTCTGTTGGAGTGTGGCAGTATTAGGAAGCTATCTTTTAGGTGGTAGAAATGTATGGCTCAATATGGGACTGCTTGGAGTTTGGATTGCGATGGCATTAGATGAGTGTATCAGGGCTGTAATCTTCCTGATACGATTTAAAAGTGGTGCATGGGAAAGGAAAATGATTGTATGATTGGAATATTAGCAGCAATGGAAGAGGAGATGCTTCTTTTAAAGGATGCTTTACAGGTAGAAGAGCCTGAAAGAATCTGTGGAATTGATTTTTATATAGGTAAGCTTTCTGGAAAAGAAATCGTTCTTAGTCAGTGTGGAGTTGGCAAAGTGAATTCTAGTATGGCTGCAACCCTTTTGATAGACCATTTTGGATGTGATTTGCTTATCAATACGGGGATTGCAGGAGGAATAAAAGGGGTAGAGACGAAGGATATCATTATAGCTAAATCCCTAATGTATTATGATGTAGATGCTCATATGTTTGGATATGCCTACGGACAGGTTCCTAAAATGCCAAGGTATTACGCACCGAGTATAGAGGCTAATCTACGTGTGAAGAAGGCTCTTAAGGAGCTTGGATATCCTTATAAGGAGGCTACCATCTATTCAGGGGACTCCTTTGTAAGTAGCCTAGAGCCTCTAAAGAATATTGCAATAGATGAGATTTCTGTTGTAGAAATGGAAGGAGCATCCATTGCTCAGGTATGTGTGAAATCTGGTATAGATTTTATGGTATTACGCTATGTATCTGATTTGGTGGGTCATCCTAACCAGATTGAGGATTACAGCTGTTTTGAATCAGAGATGGCAAAGCGTTCTGCTAGAATTTGCTTAGAAATGCTTGAAAAATTAGCATAATTTATATAATCCTGTAAATACTAAAGATGGTGAGAATATGTATGTAGCCATCTTTATTTTTATTATAATAATTATCATTTTAGCAATTGATATAGAAATCAATTTAAAAAGTGCTAATGATACAATAAAGATTGATGCAAAAATTGGACTAATAAGATTTGTGATACCTCATCATAGACTAATTCAAAAGGCTTTAAAAAGTGAACAGCTAAAAGAAAAGCATGAACAACGAGAGGATTTTAAAAAGCTATTTAAAAATAGGCATTATTTAAATAGACTATTTAAGCATTCTAGTTTATCTATGTTTTATCTGGCCAGATTTACAAAAGAAGAACTTTATCTAAATCCTATACTAAATGGTGCCTATTTAATGCTTTCAAATCAAATTAACGCTTATTTAACCAACCATTTTAAAATGGTAGATAACAGTAATATAAAATTAATTTATGATGAACATTATGAAAATATTGATTACTTTGTTTGTGTAAAAACAGATCTTATTAGCATTCTTACCGCTATATTAATAAGGAAATGATAGAATGGGAAATATTGCAGATTTATTAAGTGTTTCAATGAACAAAATTAAAGAAATGATTGATGCGAATACCATTATCGGAACACCAATTATAGAGGGAGGAACCATCATAATTCCAGTTTCCAAGCTCCATTTGGGATTTGTCAGTGGTGGTAGTGATATCAAGCCAAACTCTAGCAAGGAAGAGGTATTATTTGGTGGTGGAGCCGGTGGTGGCTTTGGAATTACTCCAATTGCATTTTTAGTGATTTCGAATAATGAGGTAAATCTACTTTCTATAGATGAATCCACCCACATTGCTGAAAAGCTGATTGACTTAGTTCCAAAGAGCATTGATAAGTGTAAAACATTATTTAAAAACAACGCACCTATTGAAAAGGTTTAAAATATTTGTTAGTATATTTAATGGTGAGAATATGAAATATTACGCTGTTAAATATCAAAATGAAAAAAATATATTTACAAGCTGGGATGCTTGTAAGGAATATTTAAAACATAAAAAGGGCTTTTCTCAGAAAAGCTTTTTATCGCTTGAGGAAGCAAATTCCTTTTTAGAGGATAAAGAAATTCCTTTAGATTTTGCAATTCCTACGGCATATATTGATGGATCCTATGATGCAAAAACCGGTTGTTACTCCTTTGGGGGAGTGCTTTTGTGGAATGATCAGGAATATCAATTTTCTAAAAAATATGAGCCAGATCAATACTCTAGTTCCAGGAATGTGGCTGGAGAGATTAAGGGGGCAGGCTTTATTCTTCAATATGCCTGTAACCATGGAATACAAGAGATAAATCTTATTTATGACTATGCGGGAATAGAGAAGTGGTATACTGGAAAGTGGCAGGCCAACTCAGGTATAGCAGTAGCCTATACGACCTTCCGGGACCAGGTAAAGAATAAGATTAAAGTTAATTTCATCAAAATAAAAAGTCACAGCAATGATAAATATAATGATTTGGCAGATACATTAGCCAAAAAGGCCCTAGGAATCTAGAGCCTTTTTTAATAGTGTAAAATCATTTTGTTTAAATTTAAGATTGAGGATTTGTTCATATTCCTCATTTCCTTTGCCGGTAATTAAGATGATATCATTTTCTTTGGCGATTCTGGCTGCTAGAGTAACTGCCTCCTGCCGGCTTAAGGTTAAATAATATTCTTTATCCTCTAGCTCTCGTGTTAAATCGGAAAGAATACCAAATAGACTTTCATTTTTAGGGTCTTCAGAGGTAAAAACCGTTATATCTGATAAGCTGGTAGCAATGCTGCCCATGATGGAGCGTTTGGTTTTGTCCTTTTCTCCTTGAGCTCCTAGAATGGTAATCAGCTTTCCCTTTTTAAATTCGTTCAAATTGGTGAGCAGCTGATATAGGGCATTGGGAGTATGGGCAAAATCCGCAATACCTACGATATTTTTTTTGTTGATATGATACATAAAGCGGCCATCAATAGGAAGAAGGGTTTCAATTCCCTGTTTAATGTAGGTTAAGTCAATGCCTAGCTCATTTGTGTAGGCAATGGCAGCTAATGCATTATAGATATTATATTTACCAAATAGCGGAAGATGAAAATGAGCCAAAAAGAATCCTTTATAATAGACATCAAATTCTGAGGAAAGGAAGGACAGCTGAATATTTTTTGCTTGGTATAGGCCACTTTCAATTCCATAGGTTATGATGCTAGCCTTTGTATTAGATAGAAGGGCATGAGCATAGGTATCATCACTATTGATTACGGCAAGTCCAGTTTCCTTTAAATTTTGAAATAGCTTAGCTTTGACCTTAAAGTACCTATTCATGCTTTTATGCGTGTTTAAATGTTCATGGCTTAGGTTGGTGAAGATAGCTCCATCAAACTCCAGCTTTTCAACTCTGCCATCTAATATCCCCTCACTAGATACCTCCATTACCATATCGTTGATGTGGTGCTTTTTAAAGGTATGATAGGCCTGATAGAGGAGGTCTGGAGTAGGGGTGGTATGAGGGGTTTTTATTTTTTTCCCAGAATAGCTTATTCCATTGGTCCCAATATAGGCGGAGCTTTTTGCCTCATTAAAAATATTATTTAAAATATTGGCTGTGGTTGTTTTTCCATCTGTACCTGTCACCCCTACCGTATAAATGTCATGTGTGTAATGATAGAAGGTCTGAAGAAGCTTTACATATTCGGCCTTGGCATTTCGAACTCTAACATGATTATAATTTCCAAGAACCATTTGATCTGTGATAATCAAGCAGGCTCCTCGTTCTAAGGCTTCTTTGATATATTTTTTTCCGTTTTGCTTATTTCCCTTAATCGCAACAAAGATATAATTTTCCCTTACACGCTTGGAGTTAGCGGTAATCCCTAAAATATCCTTGGATATTCCTAAATTTGGGTAAATTTGGTTTACATTCATTTCTATCATCTCTTGTTTTTAGTATGATAAATTTGTTTTTTTTTATACGTAAATTATTTACAATAAATTGTCAAAAACAAGAATAAATTTAGGATTTTATGTTATAATGATAAAAGAAATTAGGAAAGGGGTCTTTTTATGTTTGAAATTAAATCCAATTATAAACCGACGGGAGATCAACCAGAGGCGATAGAAGAAATTGTTCAAAATTTTAATCAGGGATTTGACCGTCAGGTCCTTTTAGGAGCTACAGGAACAGGAAAGACCTTTACGATGTGTAATGTTATTGCTAGAATGAACAAGCCTACTCTAGTTTTAGCACACAATAAAACTCTTGCAGGACAGCTATATAACGAAATTAAATCAATCTTTCCGAACAATCATGTGGAGTATTTTATTTCCTATTATGATTACTATCAGCCAGAAGCCTATGTTGTAAGCAGTGACACCTATATTGAAAAGGATTCTAGTATCAATGAGGAAATTGATGAAATGCGGCACAGTGCTACAGCGGCATTGATGGATTATAAGGACGTCATTGTGGTAGCCTCTGTTTCCTGTATTTATGGAATTGGCGATCCAGAGGATTACAAAAACTCTATGCTCAACATCAGGGTTGGGGAATCGTATAATAAAAAGGAGCTTCTTACCCGCTTGGTAGAGCTTCAATTTGAAAGAAATGATTTTGATTTTAAACGAGGTAGCTTTCGAGTACGGGGGGATGTTTTAGAAATCATTCCAATTACCGAGCATGCCAAGGGAATTCGTATTGAGTTTTTTGAGGATGAGGTAGAACGGATTCGCACCTTCGATGTTACAACGGGAATGAAGATAGCAGATGTAGCCTTCGCTAATATTTTTGCCGCAACACACTTTGTTACAAACAAGGACAAATTAGAGGAGGCCTTACGGAGAATCAAGGCAGAGCTTCAAATTACCCATAAAAAATTCATTTTAGATGGAAAGCCTTTAGAGGCAGAACGGATTGAACAACGAACAAAATATGATTTAGAAATGCTGGAACAAACAGGAACCTGTAGCGGTGTAGAAAACTATTCTCGTCATTTGGCTCTTCGGGGAGAGGGAGAAACTCCTGCCACCTTGATCGATTTCTTTGGTGAGGATTTTTTATTGATTGTAGATGAGTCTCATGTAACTCTACCACAGGTACGTGGAATGTATAATGGAGACCGGTCACGTAAGGAAACCTTAGTAAATTATGGATTCCGTTTGCCATCTGCCCTGGATAATCGTCCTTTAAAGTTTGCAGAATTTGAAAAGAAAATTCACCAAGCACTCTATGTTTCAGCGACTCCCGGAGATTATGAAAAGAACTATCCTATTGTAGAACAAATTATTCGTCCTACTGGGCTATTAGACCCAGTGATTGAGGTGAGAAGGACCTTAGGACAGGTAGATGACATCTTTGCAGAAATTCGCCAGAGAATCGTCTTAAATGAACGAGTTCTTGTTACAACTCTAACGATAAAAATGAGTGAGGATTTGACAGCCTATTTAAAAAAGCTAGGGTTAAAGGTTGCTTATCTGCACTCCGAGATTAAGGCATTAGAACGGCTTGAAATTTTAAGAGATTTGCGAAGTGGTAAATACGATGTTCTGGTTGGTATAAATCTTTTAAGAGAGGGATTAGACTTACCAGAGGTCTCCTTGGTTTGTATTTTAGATGCTGATAAGCAGGGATTTTTAAGAAGTACAAGAAGCTTAATTCAAACGATAGGCCGTGCTGCAAGAAACGCCACAGGAAAGGTTATCATGTATGCGGATACGATAAGTGAGGCTATGGAAGAGGCTATTGCAGAGACAAACCGACGTAGAGAAATTCAAATGGAATATAATGAAAAGCATGGCATTGTTCCTAAAACCATCATTAAGGCATTACCTGAGGCTGTAAGTATTAAGAAGCTAGATACGAAGAAGACTAAGGATAAGAAGAAATTATCTATGGAAGAAAAGATTGAGTTAATTAATGAGTTAGAAGAGGAAATGCGTGCTTATGCTAAGGATTTGAACTTCGAGATGGCCGCTCAGATTCGAGATGCAATTTTAGAAATAAAGGCAGGAAGATAAGCAATGTATTCGTTACGAGAATTATACAAGATAGGAAATGGACCATCAAGCTCTCATACGATAGGACCCTTGATGGCCACAAAGGAATTTTTAAAACGTTACCCAAATTTAGATGAGGTAAGGGTAATCCTTTATGGCTCCTTAGCTTTGACTGGACGAGGACATCTCACAGATTATATTATAGAAAAGACGTTACTTCCTATTCCAAGCAGAATTGAGTTTGATGGTCTTACTATGATGAAGCATCCAAATACGCTAGAGTTTTATGGATATCAAAACAACGTTCAGGTAGGACATATGATTGTTTATTCTGTAGGTGGAGGAGCCATTCGAATTGAAGGAGAAGCTGACAGAGTTTTAGAACAGATTTATCCTCTGAATACTTTTAAAGAGATTGCAAAGTATTGTAAGGAACAGCATCTTAGTTTGGCAGAGTATGTGGATCGCATAGAGGATCAGACCTTTCCGTTATACTTGAAGGAAATTTATGAAACTATGCTTCAGTCAGTGAAAAATGGACTTTCCACCTCTGGAGTTCTTCCTGGCAAGCTTCAGGTCAAACGAAAGGCTTCCTATATTTATAAGCAAAAAAGTAATGAAAATGAATATGATCGTTTAAGAAGAAGAGTTATGGCTTATGCATATGCAACCAGCGAGGAAAACGCGGCAGGGGGAACAATCGTTACAGCACCTACCTGTGGAGCTTCGGGAGTTCTTCCAGCTTGTATCTATTACGCCTTGGAGCTTAAATGCTATACAGAAGAACAGATTATAGATGCTCTTAAGGTTGCAGGCTTGATTGGTAATATTGTAAAAACAAATGGCTCCATTAGTGGAGCTGAGGCAGGATGTCAGGCAGAGGTAGGAACGGCCTGTTCGATGGGTGCAGCTTTTTTGGCGCATCTTGCAGGAGGGAGTATTGATACAATTGAGCGAGCTAGTGAAATCGCTTTGGAGCATCATTTAGGCTTAACCTGTGACCCAATTGATGGCTATGTTCAAATTCCTTGCATCGAAAGAAATGCAGTCGCAGCCCTGCGAGCCATTGATGCTGCCAAGCTGGCATCCTATTTGAACAATAGCGAGTCTAAGATTTCTTTTGATTTGGTAGTGGAAACAATGCTTGATACCGGAAAGGATTTACAATCTAGCTATAGAGAAACCTCAGAGGGTGGTTTGGCAAAGAAATATCATTAAGGGAAGTGTGCCTATGGAAGAGGGAAAGGTTTATAAGGTTACAATTGAAGATTATGATATCAATGGTCTTGGCGTTGCGAAGATGGAGGGTGTTGTTCTTTTTGTGGAAAAGGCCCTTAAAGATGAAGTTGTCTTAGCCAAAATTACGAGTTTGCATAAGAAATATGCCTTTGCAAGGGCCATTAAGGTTTTGGAGCCAATTCCAGAAAGATTGGTGAGCTCCTGTCCTTACTATGAGGGATGTGGTGGCTGTGATTTACTTCATATGCAATATAAGACAGAATGTAAGATAAAAGAAAATAAAGTAAGAACCACACTTGCCAAGATTAGTGGATTGACAGAGTACCAGCTGAATCCTATTTTGAAAAATAAGCATATTTTGGGCTATCGAAATAAAGTTCTTATGCCATTTGGGATGGATGAAGAGGACAATGTCATTTATGGATTTTATGAAAAGCTTTCCCATGATTTGATATCCATAGATAAGTGTGAAATCTCTAATCATTTCGCTAATGAGGTTGTAGAGTTTATTCGCAGATATGTGAGCGTAATGAATATTAAGATTTATAATGAACAAACACATGAGGGGATTTTTCGTAGTGTAATGGTTCGTAATAATTACAAAAATGAAATGATGGTTGTTTTAATCACGACAAGGAAGTATGACTTTAGTGGTCTCATCCCGTATTTGGAAAAGGATTTTCCTTTAGTTAAGTCGGTTTATCTCAATATCAATGATAAAAAGACGAATGTGATGCTGTCAGATCTATATATTCATATTTACGGAGAACAAACTTTAACTGAGAATATTTTAGGACTAAGCTTTAGTGTATCACCAGCGTCCTTTATGCAGGTCAATCATGATGCCTGTGAAGCTTTATATTTAGAAGCCTTTCGGATGGCTGAATTAAATAAGGATATGGTTGTCATTGATGCCTATTGTGGTATGGGAAGCATTACCTTAAATCTTGCCAAAAGAGTAAAGCAGGTTTATGGAATTGAGATAGTTCCGGATGCCATTGTAAACGCAAATAAAAACAAGGAACTCAATCATATTGAAAATGCAACCTTTATTTGTGGAAAATGCGAAGAAGAAATTCAAAAGTTAGCCAATATAGAGCAGATGGATTGTATTTTCTTTGATCCACCTAGAAAGGGCTGTGAGGAAAGCTTTTTGAAAACTGTTATTAAAATGCAGATTCCAAAAATTATTTATATATCCTGCAATATAGCAACCTGTTGTCGAGATATTAATTATTTACTTCAATATGGATATGAGGTGAAAGAAGTAACACCTGTAGATTTGTTCAGTAAGACAAGTCATATAGAAGTAATCACATTACTAGAACTTAAGAAATAAAAAACAAACCTAAAGATACGTTGACATATCAATCTATTTCTAGGTTTTTTCTTTTTAAATAGAATATATAATTTTTCATCTATTCTTAATGTAATACAATCAACCTCGTGTTCTTATCCCTTAAAAACAAAAAGATAAAAGGTTTTTACCTCGTATTAGGAAATAGAAGATGACTAGATGAAAACAGGGTCTCTATATTACTAAAAATGTTTGTTAATTCTTTTAAACTGCTTCATAGTCATCTAAAAATTCTTTCGGAGTGAGGATTTCAGGGTGTTTGATAGAAGTTGCCTTGAAATCCGCATCTCCCGTTAATAAAATATCTACATTATAAAGGATTGCAGAATATAAAATCGGATAATCCTTAGGATCTCTAATATCATAAAGTGTTAGGTCCATTTCTTTTGGTGTATGAGCATACTCATAATCTAATTGGGTTAAGAAAACATCAAAATCATGACTCTTATGAGGCATTTTCTTTTGAATAATTCTTTTGATTTCTTCAATGACGTAAGAACATAACACAATATGATGATAAGAAACAATCGTATCTAAAGCCTTACCTACCGTTCCTTTAGGAAAGAAGAAGGCAGAAAATAAGATGTTGGTATCTAACATGATTCTCAAAATTATTATTCCTCCCTAAATTCTTTAATCATCTTTACAACATCATTTTCATCCTTTAACCCTAGTTTTTCGGCTTCACCAGCAAAAGAGGTTTGGATATTTTTTAACGCAATAAAGCTAGAATTCATAATATAGAATCTACCCTCATCATCTGTAACAAAAGCTACCTTGCTTCCCTCTTCTAATTTTAAAGCCTTTCGAATCTCAATTGGGATTGTGATTTGACCTTTAGAAGTCATTTTTGTAATCTCCATCATAATAACACCTCCTAAGTAAGATAATTCTTACTTTCCTTACTTATATTATACTATGCAGAATAGTAAAAAACAATACTCATAGCATACAATTTAACATTTAATTTATATGATTTTATTCTTGGAAAAAATATGGGATTCAAATATTCTAGTTGGGTTATGTGGTATCTGATGGTCCATTTATAACTTCTAAAATTAATTATATTACACCGATTAGAAAAGATTTAGCATTGAATGGGGAATCAATTGCGAATACTGAAGCATAGTATCTAAAGAAAATAATATTTAATAGGAAAAAGGCTGATTTAATTATAAAGGCTTCATTGAATTTTGCAACCTCAATATTACGAAGCAAGGTTTAGTATGATTTATATTAAAATATAGATAACAGGAGAGGTTAATATGAAAATGAATAGTATAATGTTAGTAGTAAAGAATATGGATAAAGCAATTGAATTTTATGAAAAGGTCTTAGTTTTACATATAATCCAAGATTTTGGAGCTAATAAGGTTTTAAGCGGAGGAATAGCTCTACAGACTGAGGAATCATGGAAAAAATTTATTGGAAAATCTAATCTTTTTTATGGTGGTAATACAATGGAAGTTTACTTTGAAGAAGATGATTTTGATTCCTTTGCTGAGAAGATTAAAAATTTAGCTATTGAATATGTACATCCAATTAAAGAACACTCCTGGGGTCAAAGAGTTGTTCGGTTTTATGATCCAGATAAGCATATCATTGAAGTTGGTGAAAATATGGAAATGGTTTGCAGGAGATTTTTAGACTGTGGGATGACACTAGAACAAGTGGCTGAGCGTATGGATGTGCCTCTTGATTATGTGAAAAATTTTTTTAAATTATAATTTTTATTCTAATGTTCGAACTGCCTTGTTGGATAAAAATGAATATAAATTGTGTTTATTATTTGATATTATTAGGTAAACCTCATAAATTTTTCCATTTAAAAATTAGTTTTAATAACAATTATCGATTATTTATTTTATCTTTTTGACTAATTCAAAATAAATAAATTATGTTAAAACATTTTTCGACAATCATTTACATAGTTTTTTGATATAATATACAAAAATATGTCGCATTTTGAAAATTCAGGGGGAGTATTATGAAAAATAAAGATAAAATTTTTAATGATCCTATTTATGGTTATATATGCATACCAGATATATTTGTGAAAAATTTAATAGATACTTTTTATTTTCAAAGATTAAGAAATATAGATCAAACAGGCATGAAAGTATTATATCAAAATGTTAAACATGACCGTTTTAGTCATTCTTTAGGAGTTTTTCATTTGGGATTTAAGGCAATAGATTCTTTGCAGTCTAATATTGAAAATTTAATTTATATTAAAAAAATAGAAGTCCCAAAGTATTTTATTGAAAACATTAGAGTAACTTTTTTAAGTGCATGTCTATTACATGATATTGGACATACTCCTTTTTCACATTCTCTAGAAGAATTAGTTTTGGCTAACAGTAAAGTTGATAGTTTTAAAAAAAATAAGAAAAATTCTAATAGTGTATATTCTGTTGAAGAAAAATTAATTGATATTATAACGTTTTATGAGAATAAGTATTGTACCTTCTATTCACAGCCTGTAGAAGAGAAACCTAAAATAAGCAATACACAACATGAGCAATTAGGAGCGTTATTTATTTTTGAAAAATTAAAAAGCAATATTTCCAATATAATATATGATATTTTTGATCAAGCAAGTCTAAATGGAGAAGAATTTACAGAAGAAGAAAAACAAATAATTATTGATGATGATTTATGCTTTATTGCTAGAATGATTATGGGCTCACCATATAAAAGTTGGCATATTGAAAAGCAAATTAAAAACTGCTTTATAAGTTTATTGAATTGAGAAAATTTTGATGTAGACAATTTAGATTATATTTTAAGAGATACATTTATGTCTGGCATAAATAGTATAACATTTGATGTGAACCAATTATTGAATTCTATTTGTTTAGTTTCAAAAACTAAACATTTTAATAAAATAAATCTTGAAAATAAAGACATCAATTTACTATCTAATCTTGCAATTACTAAATTTAAAAATAATTCTAACAAACAAATTCATCTTAAGGGAAATTTAAAAGGGACAATTATTTTAAAAAATGCTTCAAAAATTCAAATAGAAAAAAATACTTTGTTAGAAATTTTTTCTGGATTAAATGGTGAAAGAGCGAAAATATCTTATACATCTAGAAACCAAGCTTCTTTTAAAAAAGGGGTAAACTTAATAGAGAATGGAGAAGTTAAAAAAAATAATAGAGAAGAAATTACTTTGTGGGGAGAACCAACAGGGAAGGTCTTTGAATGTTATATATCGGACGGTGTAGTTGTTAATCCTTTTTATTTTCAAACTAAATCCGATGTTTGTATTAAATTATATGGTTATTGTGATATTTTAATTGATGGTTGTTTTGAATCTGAAACACCTGTAACCATTTTTAATATTGAGGAGCTTTCGGGCTCCATAGATGAAATTGAAGTTTTAGGGGATTCTTTTGAAGCAGGATTTATGAATACAATAGTACCTAATTCTCAAAGCCACTATACTTTTTCAATTGGATTTAAAAAGAAGGCTATGAATATCATTGCAAATATTTTAGATGCCCGTAATTATTTATATTTATGGATATATGCTCAATATAAAGTGGTTTATTATGCTAATTTTTTAATTCCTGTAATTGCTAATTTTTGTTTTGTTCAATCTAATAATTTAAATTGGTTATTAGATTATAATCATTTAGAAAATTTAGATGACTCTTATGTTTGGTCTGTAATGAAGAATTTTTACATTTCTAACTATGCGAAAAAAAATCAAAAAATTAAATTAGAAAAGTCTATAAAAAACTATTTAAATTTGTGTGAGGAATTATTTAATCATACGTATAAAGATGTTCTATATAAATCCTTAGCAGAATATGAAATATTCTTTGAAAAATTTACCACTAAAGAAAAAAATAAGATTTTTGATTTTTTCAATTCTAAATTAGATGTTAATAAGCCGAATTTACAAATCTATAATATAATAAAGGCAGGATTTATAAAGAAAAGAATAATTAACG
>UQGR01000018.1 GCA_900540705.1 uncultured Mollicutes bacterium | reverse complement strand
CTTCCCCTTGCTCCATCAGGTGGCGGCAACGGGTGAGGAGCAGCAGATCAGGGTTCTTGCGCTTTCGCACATTATTCATCACCGTGTTAGGTTTGCGGGGCGAGGGCAGGTGAAGCCGCTCGCAAAGAAGGTTGACGGTGGTGCTGAAGTTAAGCACCTGTCCGTGTTCATCGATGGTCAGACCGTCGTACCACATCATGTGGACCAGCTCAACCAAGTCGGACACGGTGCCCAACCACCGCACCTGACTGCCATCTGGCAACCTCATCAACCTTTCAAACGTGTTTCTCATGGCATCTTTTGCCTGTTTTTGTGTGATTTCCATTTTTTCTTTTACAGGATCAATCCCTTTTCTTTGTAAAATCGCATGTACTACATTTCTTTTACCACTTTCACTTCCTGCAGAAGTACAAGTAGATAAAGTAATTACCGATTGTACTTGAGATTGATCAAAATCTACTTTAATAGAAGATGTCTTTACCATTTCTTGTACAAATGAAGCTGTATCAACAATTTGTGTACTATATAAAACACTTGATTCTGAAATAATATGTCCTACAACCACTTTATATTGACTTACTGTACCATCAGGTAAATAAATATAAACATAAGGATGTTCATCCGCAAAGCTTTGATCCGTATAGGATTTAATATTATTAAACATTGAACCATTTTTCATATTATGACCATAAATAACCGTATTAAAATCATTAAATGGATCTTCATTTTCACTTGCGATAAAAATACTACCTGCACTTAATTCATTATGATCTATATCACTATGAATATAAGTGTCATTCGTTTCACCTTGTAAAACAGGATAATTCACATTTGTATTTGGAATTTGAATCCACGCTTTCACATCTTTATTTCTTTGTAAAAGCTCATCCCAATTAATTTGTAAATAGCTTTCCTTTTCTTCTTTTTCTTCCTCCTGATTTACAGATAAGGTCAAATACTGATTGTTAAAATCCAAATTAATATTCTTCTTATCTACACCAGGTAATTCCACCTTAAGTACATATTCCTTGTCATTTTCAATGATATCTGTTTTTAAAGCTTTATTTGAAAAAAAGGAATCTACAAAAAAGTTTTGAAAATCATCAACAAAATTATTTTTCTTTTCTTCATTATTTTTTTTAACAAAATACATATTCCTTCACTCCAGTCTTATTTTATGTTTGTTTTCAAGGGATTATTCAATCGTAATGGTTCTTTTTGGCTTTTCTTCTGGAACCTTTGTCATAATAGTAACCGTCAATAAACCATTTTCAAGCTTAGCCTGGATAGATTCCTCATGAATGTCACCAAAATTAATGCTTCTCTTTAAATGCATAACATCTCTTTCATTAATTAGATACTTAGCATTTTCATCCTTTTTACGATCTGCTTCTATGGTTAGAACACCATCCTCAAAGTTCATTTTTATGTCTTCCTTTTGGACACCAGGCATTTCCGCAACAGCAATAAAGCCATTTTTAATTTCAATCAAATCTACTGGAAAGCTCTTATATCCTCCTTGACCATAAAACATATTATTTAACTCATTAAATACACTATCAAAAATATACATACTTTATTCTTCCTTTCTTTCGTTGGCACTCTTTCTTGTTGTCTGCCAATTACACTTATAGTATATCACTAATTTTGGCAATGTCAATACTAAAGTGCCAATTTTTTTATTTTTTTTAATAAAAAATTTATAGATTCAATTTTAACCATTAAAATTAGCTTTAATATAATCTTTTTAAATAAAGTAGATTGTCTAATATGAATTGAGTGCATAAAAAAAAGCATCCAAGAAGGATGCTATTTATAGAAATGAATTAATCTTTTAAAATTCATCAATATCTATTTCTTTTAACAATAAATCAATCTCATTTTCAGAAAAAACCAAAATCCCATTGCGTCTCAAAAGCTCAGTAGTTTTTCCACTTCCAGAAATCTTCTTTCCTGAAAAGCTTCCATCATAAATAAATTTTACTCCGCAGGAAGGGGAAGCCTCCTTCAATAGAGCTAGAGTAATTCCCTGGTTTTGAGCTATTTTTAAGGCTGTATCAGCTCCTGACAAAAACTGTTCTGTAACATCAGCCTCTAGCCTAGACACCACCTTTTCTCCTCGAATTTCACTAGGCTCTCTTGGCGTGGATAATCCACCCATAACCTCTGGACAAATAGGGTATAATTTAAAATACTTTTCAATACTTTCTAATTCAGGTATCAGATTATTACCACCATTATACTTAGTGTTGTGGCCACATAGGCAACCAGAAATTAAAAGCTTAGCTTTCATTTTTAAAAAATGGCTCTAATTCAATGGTTTGTGTCCTATCAGGTCCAACAGAGAATAAAGAAACCTTTACCTTTGTCAATTCTTCAATTTTAGAAATATAATTTTGAGCCTCTACTGGAAGCTCCTGAAGGCTAGTCACCTTCGTTATATCCTGTTTCCAGCCTGGCATCTCAATATATAATGGTTTTACACGGGAATAATCATAGGTTGTTGCAGGGATGGTGTGAATGATATTTCCATCCAGCTCATAGGCATAGCAAATTTTCAAGGTTTCAATACCAGTTAGCACATCAAACAGCATTAAAGCTAAGTGATTGATTCCGGAAATTCTTCTAGCGTAATTTAAAGCAACGCAATCTAAATAGCCTACTCTTCTTGGACGCTTTGTCACAGTACCATACTCATGTCCTCTTTCCCGGATATAGTTGGCTAGTTCTCCCTCAAGCTCTGTGGGAAAAGGTCCTTCTCCCACTCGCGTTGTATAAGCTTTGCAAATACCTAATACATCTGTAATATATCCAGGAGCAACCCCACAATTCAAAGGAACTGAAGCTCCCGTTGGAGAGGAGGAGGTTACATAAGGATATGTTCCGTGATCTAGGCACAGCATCACTCCTTGAGCCCCTTCAAATAAAATCTTTGAATCTTTTTCTATTTCTTCCTCTAACAACAAAGAGGTATCACAAACAAATTTTTTAATCTCAGCTGCATAAACTGAATATTCCGCATAAATTGTATCAAAATCAAACTCTTCTAATCCCAGCATTTTAAGCTCTAAATTTTTTATAGTTAAGGTTTCCTTTAAACGTTCCTTAAATAACTCGGGTTGAATAAATTCCCCCATACGGATTCCAATACGATTTGCCTTATCTGCATAGGCCGGCCCAATTCCACGTTTCGTAGTACCAATTTTTTTATCGCCCTTAAATTGTTCAAAGGCCCCATCCAATGCTGCATGATAAGGAAGAACGATATGAGCACGATTAGAAACAAATAGCTGATACTCTGTTATTCCTCTAGCCTCTAAATCATGAAGCTCCTCTAACATTTGTTTCGGATGAATTACCATTCCATTTGCCATTATATTTTTAATGTTTGGATTAAAAATTCCTGATGGAATACTGCGGAGAGCAAATTTTTGATTATCAAATAAAATCGTATGTCCCGCATTATTTCCACCCTGACTTCTAACTACCACATCTGCCTTTTGAGCAAGATAATCTGTAATTTTTCCTTTTCCTTCATCTCCCCAT
Organism: uncultured Mollicutes bacterium; assembly: GCA_900540705.1. Taxonomy (GTDB): domain Bacteria; phylum Bacillota_I; class Bacilli_A; order Acholeplasmatales; family Anaeroplasmataceae; genus Pelethenecus. The sequence continues at coordinate 33,660 of UQGR01000018.1, read as the reverse complement.
TGAGAACCAACAATGACAAGTGTACTCATTAATCCATCACCTCTTAAAAATACAAATCTATTATACTAAAAATAAAGAAAAAAATCTATTATTTTCCCAAACAAAACTTAGTAAATAAGGCAGTTATCAGCTCTTCTGGAGCGGTTTGTCCTGTGATTTCTCCCAAACTGTCGAAAGCTTGCTTAATGTCTATTTCAATTAAATCAACATCCATTCCCATTTCACACGCAGTTAAAGCTTGTTTTAGAGCCTTATGCGCCTTAACCATCAGGTCAATTTGTCTTTGATTTGCCAAAAATTGGCCATCGTCCACCTTAAGCTCACTTAAATTTGTTACAATTTGTAGCCGTTCTGTGAGAGCTGAAAGCCCGGTTTTTTCCTTTGCAGAAACCAATACCATATCCTCAAGCTTCCACAAAGGAGTTTTATCGGCCTTGTTGGCAAGAATAATTCTTTTTTTGTTTTTCGTCATTTCCAACAAAGCCTGATCTGTATCATCTAAAAGCTTAGATACATCTAGCACTAAGAATATTAAATCTGCAGCCTCAATAGCTCGTTCTGTTCGTTCTATACCTATTTTCTCAACGGTATCCTCGCTTTCATGTATACCGGCTGTATCAATCAAATGTAGCGTAATATTACCCACATTTAAAGATCCTTCCACCATATCACGCGTAGTCCCTGGAATGTCAGAAACGATTGCTTTATCCTCATCTAATAAAAAGTTTAATAGACTAGATTTACCTACATTTGGCTTACCAACAATCGCCGTTTTAATCCCATGAATTGCAATTTTAGAAATTTCTGAATTTTTCAAAATTTGTTCCATTTGACGATAGACATCAATCAACACAGGCTGCAGGTATTTCTGAGTCACTTCAATGCTATCCTCATATTCAGGATAGTCTATATTCACTTCAATTTTAGCCATTATATCTAACAACTGATCTCGAAAGCATGTAATAAGCTTTGTTGTAGATTTTCTTAAAGAATTTTGACTAGCTTTTAGGGCAATCGTATTTTGAGCGGCTATGATATCCATAACTGCTTCTGCTTGTGTTAAATCTAATCTATTATTCAAAAAAGCTCTTTTAGAAAATTCTCCAGGCTCGGCAAGACGAAATCCATGATTTAACAGGACTTGCAAAACACGTTTTGTAACCAGTATTCCTCCGTGACAATTAATTTCCACTGTATTTTCTCCGTCATAGGATTTTGGGGCAACAAAAACATTGCAAAGTACCTCATCAATCACCTCTTCAGCTTCTACAATAAAGCCATAGTGAATGGTATGAGAAGGTACACCCGTAAGATTCTTTCCTTTAAAAACCTTTGATACCAAGGAAATTGCATCTGGACCACTACAACGAATAATTGAAATAGCTGCTGTACCATAAGGTGTAGCAGGAGCACATATATTATCCATCATACTGACATTCCTCCTTTTTAAGCACTACGTAATTATAAACGATTTTGCCAAAATAATCTACCCATAAAGATGAAAAAAGACTGCAGATATTCTGCAGTCCAAATCTTATTCTACCTTATCGCTCTGTAGCTTCTGTAATACAGAACCAACAATTTCGGTGGCAAGTAGGAATATAGAAAAAACCAAGAAGACAATTGGTGCAGGCGCAATAGTTGTCTTAATAGCCAAAGATGAGCTAGAGCTTACATAAGACCCAAACATAAAATCAATCGCTCCATTTGTATCCATAAAAATTCCTGTAGAAATGCCAACCATGATTATAAGAGCTAAAGCTAAGACAAAAAAAGTAATTCCTGTTGCCAGACTCGCTTTAGGTTGATTTTCCGCAAATTTCTTTGTTCTCCTAATAAATAGTGCCAAGCAAGTAATCCCAATCGCCAATATTGCAAGAAGTAAAACAATAGCATAAACATAAGAACCTACAAGATTGCCCTCAAATTCAAAAAATTCGTCATATTTCGTTTGAGTATAAATGGAATTGTTCAGCATGGTAAAGAACATAAGGATGGACATTGTTAGAGTGCCAGAAGAATATGCAGTTCCATCTATACGAATCGTTATGCAGGAACATGCAATATTAAAGATTAATACCAGTAATATTACAAATTCAATCATACCGATAATCCTTCTAGTAAGCTCTCTTTTATCCATACCATCTATAACATCCAAAACGAATTGAACGATGTAGTTAAAAATTAATCCACTGACTCCTATACTCAGAGCCGCCAAAACTACAGAACCATACCCTAAACTCATACCAACAGATAGTTCTTGATTTTTAGATCCCGCACCAACAAACATTAAGCTTGAAATCATCAACCCAAATAATAAAGACCCTACAGATAAAGCAAGTCCCTTTTCCAAGCTTGGAAGCTGTTTTTGCATACCTATTCTAGCTGCTCGAATTGAGGTATAGATTACACTACCTAAACATCCAAGCAGAGCTACACATATTCCAACTAGCAATATTATATTTGGAAGTTGCTCCGATAAAAAGTAAAATTCACTTCCATAGTTTTGTCCTGGGGCTTCATACTCTTTTAAACTTTTTATCACCTGAAAAAGATTTAAAGATACACCAAGCTCTCCACTACCCAAACTGGATTGCATATTCATTTCTAAGAACGGGGCAAAACAAGCTCCAAAAGCAAATAAAATACCAAACCCACTGATGCAAATGGAAATAATTTTAAAAACCAACCTAGTAATCTCCATTGCTCTTCCCTTTTGTCTAGGCTTCGCTTTAGGGGAATACTGTGCTACAGTTTCTCCAAGCTGAGTTCCGCATCTCTTACAAAAAAGGGCATCCTCATCATTTTCCAAATCACAGTTTGGACAAATATTTTTTTCTTTCACTAAAAGATTGCCACATTTTTTGCAGAATAGTGCGTCATCATCGTTTTCTAGTCCACATTTTTTACAAATCATAATAAACCGCCTCCTCATTAGTTAAGTATATTTTAACATAATTTTTAGTATGTAGCAAAGTAAGAACGTAAAAATGTGACATTTGCTTTAATTTTGTCATTTTTTGTCAAAAATAAAAGACTGATTGTTAAACCAGTCTACCCTTTTAAGTTGGCAGGACTAACAGGATTTGAACCTGTGAATGAGGGAGTCAAAGTCCCTTGCCTTACCGCTTGGCTATAGTCCTATATAAGAACCCTTTTTTTGAGTCCTTATTTATTTTACTTGATTTGTTTTGCAATTGCAAGAAAAATTTAATGCCAATTATAAACTTTCCTTATATTCCTTCACCAGCTCGTCTGCTAAACGAACAAATTCATCCAAATCTGACCAGGAATCTAAGCTTGCTCCACTGGCCTTTGCATGACCACCACCATGATATTGAGCTGCCAAAAGATTAACTACAGGGCCTCTAGATCTCAAACGTATCCGGATTTCTTCTTTAGAATACTCTAACAATATTGCCCATACAGGACAGCCCTCTATCGTAGAAATGGTGGACACCTGTGCTGCAGCATCCTCATCACTCACTCCAAAAGATTCTATTTCTTCCCTTGTTAGAGTTACATAGGCAAAACCATTCTGCGTTATTTTAAAATTAGATAAGACATAGCCCTTTAGCTTTAACGTATTTAAGGTCTCAACAGAAAGCTGATTATCTACATAGCCTAATTCCACTCCGGCATCTACTAAAGCTGCAGCTGCATGAAAGGTTCTAGAATTCACGGAATCAAATTTAAATCTTCCTGTATCTGTTAAAATACCAACATACAAGGCAGTTGCTGCTTCCTTAGATAACTTCCAGTCTTCCTTGTTTGCCATATAAAGCTCTGTAATGATTTGAGCACAGGCTGGGGAGGTCGTATCTACGTACTGATAATTTCCATAGTCGTCTACTGGAATATGGTGGTCAATTTTAATAAACTCCTTCGCCATGGTATAGCGTTGGTCAGATAGTCTTTCGCTAGTTGCACAATCCAGACAAATGGATAAGGCTCCATCAAATAGATGTTCTTCTACCAATTCTGGTGTACCAATAAAAGAAACATAATCACTAGCTTCTCCTGTAATGTATACCTTTTTATTTGGATAATTATCCTTAATTAAATAATATAGTCCATATTGACTCCCAATGCAGTCTCCATCTGGTCGAATATGTCCATGAAGAATGATTGTATCAAATTTTTCTATATATTCTCTTATTTTATTCATAAGGTACCTCCTATTTTCCATTTTCCGGCCAGGTTCTCATCCTTCTTTGAACACCATTTAAGGTGATAAAAGAATTAAACCATTCCGTTTCCTTTAATATTGTATCATGATTCGAGCAGTTTACTACAACTTCTTTTTCTTTGTCAAAGGAAACTACAATGTTTCCATTCATTGAGGTAAATCCATTTACCTTCGGATATTCTATCCCGGTTTTACTATTAACCGCAATCTCATAGGTAGCTAAGGTGGTTACATAAATTCGGTTGGTATACATGGCAACTCGATTGATAAAATCCTGAGTAGGGAACATATTATCTACATTTTCTGTATATTCACTAGATCCTGCACAGCAGCATACACAAACCACCTCTGGAGTAATAGCAGAAAGCAAAGCCTCGTTAGAAGAGGTTTTAGACCCATGATGTCCGCCCTTAAATACTTTACAGTGTGGAAGTTCATTTAGCTCGACTAAAGACTTTTCCCCAGCCTCTTCTAAATCTCCAGTAAATAATAGATGTTCTTCTCCTACATGAAATAATAAACATACAGAGTAATCATTTTCATCTGAGGTACTCTCATGGTAAAATTTTTGATTTAAAATTTCAAAGCTGATGGTGTCTGTAAGCTGAAATACCCTACTAGCCCCATTTGTGCCATCTATACAATCCTTAGCCGTATAATGCCGTGCTCCTAAAGCCACTTCCTGATCTCGCTTTGCCTCATAGTTTTTCGATATCGCACTCGTTGTATTTTTTAAAGCATAGTCTATAATGACCTCACATTCATACAAATCAAAGATGCCAGGATTGGAGCTATTTCCAACGAACCCCGCAATATGGTCCTGATGGGCGTGTGTAGCAATTACATACTCCAGCTTACCATCTGTACAATACTGATTGATATAATTTTTTATTGTTGTAGAGCTGGATGCACGAGAGCCTGCATCAATTAAAATATCATATTCTCCCGCTTTAATATAGACACTATCTCCAGCATAATAATTTCCAAGCTCTAGGAAATGTACGGAAAATTCCTCCTCTACTGGAACCTCAGGCTGGCTCTCTGGATATAAATACCCAATCCATTCTGGATGATCTATAAAAGGGTTTCTATTTCCTTGAATAGAATAAACAACTTCGTTTCGGGCCTTTTCCTGCTCGCTCACAGGATCTAGCAAATTCCATTCTAATAGCACAGATAAAACTCCCAGCTGGCCAGTTTTATTGCTGGAGGAGGTTGTACTGGATTCACTCAACTCCAATACCAATTCCTCTGGGTCATTATATCGAACTACCAAGTAGAACATAGCCCTCGCAATATCACCCTTGACTTCATCTCTAGGTTCAAAATAGGAGCTATTCCACTTGTTTCCAAATGCATCAGAGCTACCGTTTTCAACATAATTGAAATCCTTATTTCCTCTGGTATTATTTATATTTTTCTCTGATGCAAACAAATGATGGATGTCTGTATAGGCTGCATAATCTCTAGAGGCAAACCCATGACTATTTGGCCATGCATGTTCTCTATTCCAAAGATTTTCTCCAGCTGAACCTTTATCCTGATTGGCAATAGGTATTGATTTGCCTGTGTATAAGCATAAAATATTTTCTGGGTTATTTGGGTCTTGATCTGCGACCTTTAACGCATCCCAAACACCAGGTGTGTAGGACAGTTGTGTCTTATGAGTGGATTTTAATAAAGTATGTAATGTATCCTTAAATGTCTCATCTAAATGTCCCGTCATAGAAGCGTAATATCCTGTATATTCTGTATCAGGATCTGGTTTTTCAATAGGAGTAATATTTTTCGTATAAAAAGCATATAAGGTTATATCCTCCTTGAGGCCTAAAGAAAAGTCATAGGCAACATATTCATTTTCCTGTATAGACCAACCCTTAAAGGTATAGTTTTCTTTGGTTGGATTACTTGGCTTTTTTAAAACTGTGCCATAGTCAACCTCACTTGTAACATATTCTTCCTTTTCATTAACATAAATAACTTTTACCTTGATGATTGTATAGTGAGCATATAAGGTTATATCCTGCGTAATTGGAGAGTTAAAATTAAAAGGCTCATAAGCAGAGGCTTTAGAAGACCAGCCCTTGAAGATATGTCCTTCCTTACTAGGAGCTTCTGGTTGTTCTAGCGTTTTCCCTTCCTCCACCTGTTTTGAGGCTACAGTGCTTCCTCCTGCAGTATCAAACGAAACTGAATAATATAAAATGTCTTTCTCATAGAAGGTATATAGAATGATATCCTTTGTAATTTTAGTTGAAAAAACAAATTCTGTATAGGATCCCTTTGTAGAGGACCAGCCTTTAAAGCTATAGCCTTCCTTTGTAGGGGCAGTTATCCCCTCCACACAATGATCCTTTTCAATTTCCTTTTTCTCTAAAATTGTATCGCCGTCCATAAATGTCACTGTAAATTTTTGAGTTTCCTCTGTGTCATCTGGATTCGGCTTTGGAGTTACCTGTATTAAATTGCAGGAGCTTAGACCTATTGCAGCAAATGCGATTAATAAAAAGACAATAATTTTTTTCATATTCCAACCTCATTCGTATTTCTTTAACACTATTCAATTTTATTATACACATTTTAAAGAAAAAAAGAAAGAGATAAAACTTACGTCTTATCTCAATTCTTAATATTATTTAGTTCCGCTTTTGGTTAAGCCTCTACTGCAAAAGTAGTAGAAACTGGAACAAGCTGAGCTTTGTTATACCAACCGATAATACCAGTTAAAGTATATGTCTTTCCTACTTCAAGAGAATCGCCCTTTGCCTCAGAGAACTTAGCATCAAAGTAAACCTGGATTTTCTTTCCGCCAACCTCTAAGTAGTAGTTATTACCATCTTGTACATAAGTACCTGTAATAGATGCGTATACACCCTGCTTAGCAACCCATGCAGCACTTGCTAAATCTTCTGCAACTAAAGCAGTCACATTCTCTGGAGTTAAAGTCTTAGCCTCGTCTGCTTCAAGAGTTACTTGCTTAGCTAAATCAGAAATAACATATTCATGTAAACCATTATAAATGTCTTTCTTTCCGCCCTTTAAGGTAACGGTCTTTCCTACAACAAAGGTTTCTGCCCATTTTTCTTTATCGCCAGTAGACTGGAATACATATACAGCACCTTCAGAGGTTTGAACCATCGCTAAACAGTTCTTGTTGCTTGTACCATAACCTGTTGCAGCAACAACACCCTTAATTGCTTCAGAAATAACTTCACCCTTAGCAGCTAATGTATAGTTGAAATAAGAAGTGAATTCCTTCTTAAGAACAATTTTACCAACTTGAACGGTAACTTCAGCACCATTGTTATATTTGAACTTGCAAATTAAATCAACAGTTACAGCACCAGTTTCTGGAGTTTTCTTAATTTCAAAATATTGCTGAGTTGAATTCTTTAAAGTATCAACGATAACATATCCATCATTTTCAGAAATAGAATATGTAGCAGTTACTTCCTTGCTAGAAGGAGATTCAACCTCTAATAAACGTTGACGAGAACCAACCTTAGTTGCATCATAGGTCAAGGTAAGATCCTGCTTCTCAATTGCTTCTTTAATTTCTTTTTCAACATCAGAAGTTGACTTTGTTACGATATCCCAAGAATATAATACATCTTCTGCATCCTCTAAAGAGATTGTTGCTGTAAGCTTAGTAGCATAAGCCTTATCAGGGTTAACTGTAACACTTAACTTGTTGCCGTCTACTAATTTAATATCCTGTTCAACCTTTACATCAACAACAATTTCAATTGCACTAAATCTTAATTGTGTACTAACCTTTTCTACAACGTTTTGAACCTTGAAGGAGCTTGCGTTAATTTCGTATACACCATCAGTTCCTGTTACCTCAGTTGTACCAGTAGTAACCTTAGCAACTGCATCTGGTTTAGAATCTGCAGCTAAAGTGAATTTAACACTCTTAATTGAGCAGCCTTCTGCAACAGAGAAATTAATACTTGCACCATTACCATCAGCAGAAGAATATAATCTATAGCTGCTTGGAGCATTCCAAGGTAAATTGTTTTGAGAGCCTTTGTCTCCTGTAACAGTAAAGATTGTTGCTGGCAAACCCATATTTTCAGCATTGTTGCCATCAATCATATTGGCACCCTTAATTGTTGTGTTCGTTGTATAAGTTGTTGAGCCAGATGGATCTGTAATAGAATATGTTACTTTACAGCCATCTTTGGTTGTTGTAATCAACTCTAATGGATTTTCTAAGCTATCGTAGTAAGCCTTTTGAATATCCTGCTTAGCAACCTCAGCCTTAGCACCATTTACCTTATCCTGTGCAGTAATTGTAGTAGAAACAACAGTGACAGCATCTGTCTTAATTGGACAAATTTGAGCACAGTTCTTTCCATCAACCTTAGCAACAGCACCAATACCCTCAACAGTTACTGTATAACCAATCTTTAGGGTGGAAGCTAAATTGGTAGGTAGCTTTGTATAAGCAGACTTGAAATATACATTATAATCTTGTCCACCAACAGATAAGCCTAAAGTCATACTAGATGTACTTGCCTCTGGAATGCTTGTAACCTTACCAGTAACCTTAATCTTTTGGTTCTGAACAGCCTTTGCTGCATCTGTATCAGCAGCAGTACCAGACCAAGTTGCAGTTACATCCTTAAATTCATAAGTCTTAGGCTCTGCATCCTTAATATAATAATACTTACATTTTTGACCCATTTCTTGCCAATCATTATATGGAGAAACAGTTCCTTCAATTGCGATCTTATTACCAACCTTGAAGTACTCATCAAAATCACTTTGGCTAGATACTAATACACGATATCCATAGTAGCCACCATCATCATCCTGTAGCCATACAGATGCATTTCCATAGGAAGCACTGAAATCATGAGCATGTGTTACATATCCCTGAATTAAAGCTGGACCTGTTTTTGCAGCTGCCCACTGTGCATAAGTCATCTTATTACTCATAGCATCAATCTCAGCCTGAGTTTTTACCATTGATAAATCTTTTTTAGCAATCTTGAATTCCCAAGATTTTTCTTTTTCAGCAACCTTTGCCTTTAATGTAAAGGTTTGATCTTCGCCTGTTTGAACAATGGCGATAATTGCCTTCTTAGATTCTGCCTCTTCCTCTACTTTATATGTAGCATTTGTATTGTCGGTTGAATAATCAACAACATACTCATTATCGTTTACTACTATGCTGTAAGGAACCTCTAAATCTCCGCTTAGACCATCCTTCTTTGTTGCTTCTACCTTTTCATCTAATAATAAGGATAATCTTTCAATAGCCTCTGCACCATCATCTTGGGAGTTACAAGAGGTTAAGCTACATACAGTAAATACACCTAAGCATACTGCACTTATTGTTGCGATACTTCTATTAAATAATTTCATAACTTTTCCCTTTCTTAAAATTTACAATCTTCTATACTTACTAATCTAATTTGATATGTTCCATTATATATATCCACAATTCCTGTTAAAGACTGGATAGATTTATTTTTAAAGTAAGATTCGCCAATGGCATTTCCATTCACATAGATTTCTGAAACTCTAATTTGAACGTTTTCTGCTCCAGAGCTACAAGTCAATGTCATTTGTCTTGCCATTGTGTCCCCTTCAATGGAACTATTGGAATAAATCTTTGTTACCTTAATATTTTCAATCGTAACGAGAGTTCTGGTTTTAATTTCTCCAGAATTCAACTGTAACGCTGTAATTGTAGTAGGAGCCCATTCTGCCTTCTTGTCTAAAACTCTTACACACTTTGCGTAGGTTTCAGAATCTAATGGTTTTCCTTGCTCAAACATATTATAATAACAGCCTGAAATTTGATACATACCATTATATTCCTGAACAAAACCATGAACGCGTAGCTTATACCCTACTCTAAAGCATTGCTTTAAGGTGGCTTCATAGCCTAAATATACTAATAGGCCATATCTTACACCCTCTACTTCATTTTCTACATAAGCATAATTTCCATCTAATCTAGTCACATAAGCTTCAAAATTAACACGTCTACCTAAGTATGTTGCTGCATTTTCATAAACAGCCTTGATGGTTAATTCTTCACCATTGGTATCATCATAGTCTGGATCTGGATCACTCGAATAAACATGAAGCTTCTTGGATAATGCCTGAGATGCTGCATTGTTAAATTCAGTTTGATATTTTGAACCCTCTGTTACCTTAGAGGTAGAGAAGCCCTCCTGAACTAGCTCTAAATTTAAGTTTCTTAATTCAGATGTTTCATCCATGCTATACCAAATGAAAGCTAAATATCTAGTTCCTGTAGAATCTAAAGTTGCAGCTTTACCATCATGTGATTCTAAAACAATACGTTTTGCGTTATCTAAAATATTTGCAGTAAATTTTGAAGCTGCCTTGCCCCATGGTTCAATTTGGCCTGTTGATTCAGGAGTATCTACGGATACAAAACGAATTTTAATATCTACGCCTCCACTGACGAACCAAGCGGTATCGCCATCAACATTTTGAAGTAAGGTTACTTCTCCTATTCCATCATTTACAAATTCTTTTCCCTCATATGAAGTTTTTAATTTTAAATCATTAACAAAATCTATAGTTTTATCTCCACAACTAGCAAGAGTAATGGTAGCAAAAACACAAAATAATGCCAATATAATTTTTTTAATATTCTTCATAACTACTTAAAATTTGAATTAGGATTCTCTACAGTTTCTTAAAGCTAATGCAAATGCGTCATTTAAATTATAAGTACCTCTTAATACTCTAACAACTAATTCACCAACTTCATCACGTGCAGTTGAAGAACCAACGAATGCATCAGATACGAAGAAATTGTCACTTAATGTAGAAGAAGTTTTAGCTGCTAATGCGATTGCATTATCATAACCATCTGCTTCCTCTAGGAAGCTTGCATAAACTGGGTTTTCATAAGTTGACTTTAATACTGGGTTATATCCAGAAGCCATTGAGAACTGTGCCTGGAATTCAGTAGTTAATAAGTAATCCTTCATGAATGTCCAAGTCATTTCCATCTTCTCTTCGCTAGTCTGCTTTAACATTGCTAAAGATGGTCCCTGAGAAATACACTTTAAGCTTTCCTTTACAGTTTTTCCATCCTTAACAAAGGTAGGAATCTGAGCAATACCAACCTCAAATGCTTTTGCCTTAGGAATTTGGTGAGAAGCACCACCAGTAGAACCAATAGACATAAAGCTTCTTGATTTATCAGTACTTACGAATAATCCAGAAGTATACGTACCATAAATGGTTTGAGTAGTGACATATTTCTTGTCAAACCAATCCTTAAGCATATTTACTGTTGCTCTATTTTCTTCATTATCAAATGTATAATGCTCACCAGTTGCAGAGGTATATCCTACTTCCTTTTGAGCTGCTGTAGTAATAAAGAAGTTAGACTCACTATCAATTCCTAGAGGAGTTGAATCAGGATATCTAAGCTTTAGAATTCTACATACCTCTTCCATTTCTGCCCAAGTTGTAGGAACTGCTAAATCCTCTTCCTCAAAAACAGTCTTGTTATAATATAAAACCTCTGTTGATTTTGAGAATGGTAATGAATACATTGCACCATCTCCAAAGGCCATACCTTCTGCATAATAACCTTCAATGAAATCTGCCTTTTGTTCAGCTGTAAATCCTAACTTTGCATCATTGATGTATTTGTTTAAATCAACAACCTGACTAGATTTATTATAAGTAGCAATATGATCTGGATAACAATATACTAAGCTTGGATTATTACCAGCAGCAATATAAGAAATGGTCTGATTTCTTACATCATTATAGCTACCAATCTGAGTAGATTCTACATCCCAACCCTCATGATCAGCCTTAAATTGTTCGATTGCAGGATTTAACACCTTTTGCAAGCTGTCACCCATTGTATGCCAAAATACAATTGTGTGACTGTAGTCCTTCTGTGTACAAGATGCTAAGGATAATCCAGCAGTTGCACATAAAAGAGCACCTAATAATTTCTTTTTCATTTTTTTCTCCTTTTTCCTTTTTTATATTTTATCCCTTTGTTCCTGATCTGGAAACACCCTTCATAATGTATTTTCTAAAGAAAATGAACACTATGAATAGCGGCAATGATACAATGAATACACCAGCCATCTTCATTGGGTAGTGTGTCATATTTGACTCTGCATCTGTAAATGATACCATCAACCAGTTTGCAATAAGTCTCATTGTCCTTTGTCCACCGATGTTAACCAAACGAGGCCAAATATATGAATTCCATGAACTCATTAGCTTCAAAATGATAATTGAAGTAATGGTTGGCATAGAAAGTGGGACCATAACCTTCCAAAGATATTTCATATCACTTGTACCATCTACCTTGGCAGCATAGTACAATTCATTCGGAATCTGTTTAAAATTATTTCTTAGTAGATAAATATTAAATACACTAACCAAGAATGGTACAATCAATACGGTATAAGAGTTTTGCCATTTCAAACCCATAACAGTAATTAAGTTTGTAATTTGGAATAGTTCTCCAGGAATCATCATGGTAGCTAATAATAGCGTAAATAATAAATCCTTTCCAACAAAATTCAGTTTAGCAAAGGCAAATGCTGCAAAGATTGTAACGATAACACCTAAAACTGTAGATGTAACACCAACAATTATAGTATTAATCAAATAATCAGAGAAATTTGCATTATTTATAGCATTTGCATAGTTTTCAAAATGAATTTCTGTTGGGAAAAACGTCTGTGGGTTTTGATTAATATAATCTGGTAAACTCTTTAAAGACGTATTAATCATCCAATAGAATGGAAATAATGTAGTAAATGCTACAATGATAAGAAATGCATAAACTAATGTTTTTGAAGTAATTTTGATAACCTTTTGTTTTTTCAAAACCTTCTCAGTTTCAATAACTTGTTCCATCGTCAGCACCTCCTAGTAATGAACTTTCTTCTTACTTACTAGCATGTTGATTGCCGTAAATATCATAATTATAATAAGTAGAACAAGGGATGCTGCAGAAGCCATACCAAATTCACTAGCTTTATCACCATCAATGAAGTGATAAATAAGTCCAACAATTGTAATCATAAAGTTTCCTTCACCCATCTTATTTCCTTGTGCTGGGAATAAACCAATGATTGAAGTATACTCCTTAAATGCTCCGATAAATCCTGTAATAATTAAATAAGATAACATTGGAGAAATCAAAGGAATTGTAATTCTGGTTAAAACACGGCGCTTTGGAGTTCCATCTATCTTGGCAGCCTCATAGCACTGTTTATTAACAGATTGAAGAGCACCTAATAAAATTAGAATCTTAAATGGTAGCCCTGCCCAAATATCGTAAATACAAACTACAGCAATACTAGCTGCATAATTTGTTCCGTTCAGCCAATCGACAGGCTCTCCTCCACATGCGGTAATGATATTATTTAAAATACCGACAGAAGCACCTGCCTGCCCAGAAGACTGGAATATAATAGCAAATACCGCTGCAATTGCTAAGGTATTTGTAATATATGGCAAGAAATAAATCGTCTGTAATATTTTTTGTAAAGGTTTAATACTGTTTAGTGCAACCGCAATTAATAGAGCTAAGAATGTAGAAGGAATAACTGTCAAAATAACAATTAAGCTGGTGTTCTTTAAGGCCCTATAAAATAGTTCTCCGTATAAGCCATTTGGATTTAGGATGGTTACAAAGTTATTGAAGCCCCAAGGATAAGTTTTTCCACCTACAGCCTCTAACTGATTGTATCCTTCCTGGAAGGCTAAGATGATGGTTCTAAAGATTGGATATATAGTAAATACCGCCAAAACAGCGAGTGCCGGTCCTAAATACGCCCAACCCTTCCATTGATTTTTAACTTCCATATCAAATCCACCTCTTATTCTTCTGAAGAAGAAGCTTCTTCCTGGACAACTTCCTCAACCTCTGGTTCTGGTGTTTCTACTTCTCTTCCTAAACGAACTTCAGTTTCTTTATTAAATAAGAAAATTTTGTTTGGTTTAATATTGAATTTTACTATTCCACTTGTTGGAATCTGTACATCAGCATCTACAATTGTACGAATAGATGGCTTCTCGCAGGCTGGATTTGTAGAAATGATGGAAATATCTCTACCCATTACCTCTAATTGCTTGATTTCACAGCTAAATACACCCTTAGAATCAACAATAAATCCCTCTGGACGAATACCTACATAAACCTCTTGGTCTTCAAACTCGGTATCCATAATAGCTTCGCCATTAATATATACTTTGTGATTTTTGATTTCTCCAACAAATGTGTTAATTGGAGGTGTACCTAAAAATTTAGCAACAAATAGATTAGCAGGGTCATCATATACGACCTGTGGCTCATCTACCTGTTGAACAACACCCTCCTTCATAACTACAATGAAATCTGAAATACTCATCGCTTCTTCTTGGTCATGTGTTACGAATATGGTTGTAACGCCCGTTTCTCTTTGAATACGCTTAATCTCCTCTCTAGTTTGCAATCTTAGTCTTGCATCTAGATTAGATAAAGGTTCATCTAATAATAAAACATTTGGATTTTTAACCATAGCACGTGCTATAGCTACACGCTGTTGCTGTCCACCAGATAACTCATTTGGTTTTCTATCCAATAGGTTATCAATTTGAACTAATTTGGCTGCACCTAAAACTCTTGACTCAGCCTCCTTCTTACTTACCTTCATATTTTCAAGAGGGAACATAATGTTTCTCTTTACTGTCATATGAGGGTATAACGCATAATTCTGGAATACTAGTCCAATTCCTCTTTTCTCAGGAGCGAGCTTTGTAACATCTACATCTCCGAAGAAAATCTGTCCGGAAGTTGGAGTTTGTAAACCACTAATCATAAATAAAGTTGTTGATTTTCCACAGCCGGATGGACCAAGTAATCCTACTAGCTTGCCATCTGGAATTTCAATGTCTAGATTATCAACAGCTCTTACTACGGATTGTGTCTTTTTGTTGGTAAAGACCTTAGTTAAATTCTTAAGTACAATCTTCATTTTTAAACCCCTTAGTTAATATCTAATTTTTAAACCCTTTCGTCTTTTTCGTTCTTATGTTATGTTATCCAAATCCAAAGTTTAGATGTAACCATAGAAAAACAATTAAAACACATGGCTCTTACTATATAATTTTAACATAAGGAATACAAAAAAGAAATAGAAAAAACTGAAAAATGCCAATTTTCAAGGGGTTTTTTATGAAAAACGAAAAAAGCAAAATTAAATTGTAAAATTTTGTTAACTTTTTAATAAAAAAGAGCCCTTTCTATAGAAAGAGCTACCTATTTTTATATTAAAATTCACAGTTTTTAGGCGTTCTAGGGAAAGGAATTACATCGCGAATGTTTTCTATACCTGTTAGATACATGATGAGACGTTCAAAGCCCATTCCAAAGCCAGAATGCACACAGCCACCATAGCGTCTTGTATCCAAATACCAATCAATTCCCTCTTTATCCACATGCATTTCATCCATTCTTTGCAATAACTTGCCTAGATTTTCCTCTCTTTGAGAGCCTCCCATCAATTCTCCAGCCTGAGGAACAACCAAATCAACAGCGGCCACAGTCTTGCCATCTGGATTTAGCTTCATATAGTAAGCCTTGATATCCTTAGGCCAGTTGGTAATAAAGACTGGTCCATTAAAGTATTCTGTAATGTATTTTTCGTGCTCTTTGGCGATGTCTTCTTCATAATTTGGCTCAAATTCCCATTTTACTGGAGCTTTCTTTAATAAATCTATAACCTCGTGATGAGATATTCTAACAAAATTAGATTCAAGTAAATTATCAATTTTCTTCTTTAACCCCTTATCTACAAATTGATCACAAAATTGAATTTCCTCAGGACAATGCTCTACAACATACCGAACGACAAATTTTAACATTTCCTCTTCAATATCCATCAAATCATTCAAATCACAAAAGGCCATCTCAGGCTCAATCATCCAGAATTCGTTTGCATGTGTTTTAGTGTTTGAATTCTCAGTTCTAAAGGTTGGCCCAAAGGTATAAATATCGCTAAAAGCCATTGCGAAGGTTTCTCCCTGAAGCTGACCAGATCCAGTGATAAAGGACTGCTTTCCAAATAAATCCTTAGAAAAATCTACCCCATCCTTTGTCATTGGTAAATGATTAAAATCCAAGGTCGTAATCTTAAACATTTGATCAGAGCCCTCACAATCTGCACAGGTGATTAAAGGCGTATGCACATAAAGATATCCTCTATCCTGAAAATATGTATGAATTGCCATAGCTGCCACACTTCTGATTCTAAACACGGCAGAAAATAAGTTGGTTCTTGGACGCAGGTGAGCAACCTCTCTTAAAAACTCTCTTGTATGCCGCTTTGGTTGAATTGGATAGGTTTCTGGACAATCCCCTAAAAGTGTAATGGATGTAGCATGTAATTCCAAAGGCTGTTTCATGGAAGGAGTTAAAATCACAGTTCCCGTAATAGAAACGGATACTCCTACTCTAAATTTAGAAATTTCATCAAAATTTGCAAGCTGTTGGTCATAAACCACCTGTAAATTTTCAAAGAAAGTACCATCATTTACATTTAGAAAACCAAACTGAGCCTGAGCACGATTGGTTCGAACCCACCCCATAATGGTGACTTCTTTTTTTTGATAAGCTTCCTTACTTCTAAATAATTGTTTTACTCTTGTACGCATCATATTCCTCCTCATTTTTAACCAATAAAAAAATCCTTAAGTTCTTAACCTAAGGACGATAAATACCGTGGTGCCACCTTATTTCTATAGATATATATCTATAGCACTCATTATTCCTTAACGCAGACATACGGATGGTTCTACTAAATTTCTTCCATCTCTCCGAGGTGTTAAATATCCTTTCAGCTCATCTGTTTTCACCTACCACAGACTCTCTATAAAGCCTTTTAAAAAATATCCTTCTCATCCTAAATTTTCTATTTATAACTATTGTATACCAAATTAAAGAAAAGTCAATTCCTATTTTATTAGAATATTCTGTTATATTCTGAAACGAGTTGTAATATAGTTAAATTGTAAGGAGTGATTCAACTGGCAATCATAGCATATAACGATAAAGAGTTAAGCTTATTGGCAAGGCTGATGAGAGCCGAAGCAGAGGGCGAAGGGCAAATGGGAATGTTGCTAGTAGGAAATGTATGTGTAAACCGTGCTATTGCGAATTGTTTAGACTTTAAAAAAATAAACACCGTAGAAAAGGCAGTGATGCAAAAGCCTGGTGGCTTTGAAGCTACTTCTAAGGGTTATTTTTATCAAGCGGCACGCTCACAGGATAAAAAACTAGCAAAACGGATCCTAAATGGAGAAAAATTCCATCCTGCCACTTATGCTCTATGGTTTTATAATCCACATGGGCAAGAATGTCGTAAAACATGGTGGAATCAGCAACAAAGTGGAGCTTATAAACAACATTGCTTCTATGCTCCTAGTTCGAATGAAAATTGTTATTAGAAAGGAAGAGTTTTATGAATTATTTTTACCCAAATCCATATGGCTATTACGGAGGTGGCTATACTGGTGGATTTTATCCTTATCAGCAGCAGAATACGGATATGTCCGATGAACAATCCTATATTGAAAATATTCTTAGATTAAATCTAGGAAAAATGGTTTCTGTTTACATGAACTTTGAAAATTCTCAGTGGGGTTCTAAAATTTTCAAAGGAAAATTAGAGGCAGCAGGAAAGGACCATATTATCATTTCTGATCCATCAAACAATATGCGTTATTTACTTTTAACGATTTACTTAAATTATGTAACCTTTGATGAAGAAATCAATTATTATTACCCTTATCAACAACAAAAATAAAAGCGGTTTTTAAAGATATATCCTTAGTTCAAAATATGTTGATATTTCAATGTATTTTGAACTTTTCTCTTATAAAAAAGGACTTGAAAACAAGTCCTAATTTATTTTACATTAAGCATTCTTTGGCTTAATTACAATTGCTCTATTTTCCCCTTCACCCTCGGATTCTGTATAGACATCTCGCCACTCACTTAGCTTTTCATGAATAACTCTACGTTCATAAGAATTCATAGGCTGAAGCTTAACACTAACCTTAGTTTTAGCAACCTCTTTTGCTGTTTTGGTAGCTAAAATTTCCAATTGATGACTACGGTTACTCTTATAGGCTCCAATATCTAAAGTAGTTACAATTTTATCCTTTGTATAGGTAGAAATTAAAGTTCTAACGAGAATCTGTAACGCATCTAATGTCTTTCCCTTGATGCCTATTAATAGAGGATTTTCATTACTGTCGATATTGTAATAAATCTGAGAATCTCCTACAGATCTAGCTTCAATTTGATACCCAATGTTTAAAGCTTTTAGGATATTTTCTAAATATTTTTTGCCCTCTAGAGTAAGGTTTACATCTACTAAAGCTTCACAATTTAACCCTTCTGGTAATTCACCTAAAACATTAATAAATATCTTATCACTGGATAAATGTAGTCTCTTTACAGCCTCTTCTAAAGCCTGTTCCTGTGTTTCAGCGATAAATTCAACTTTCTTCTGCATACTTATACCTCCATTAAATTACAGTGCTCTTTTTTTGAGCCTTATTATAATTTATTTCATTTAATTTTCTTCCTACAAAGCTCTGGAATAGCTGATAAATAGCACCAATCAACCAGTATAAAGCTAAGGATGTTGAGGATAAAGACATAAATACAAACATAATTGTCATTATCATATTCATCATCTTCATTTGCTTTTGCTGTTGTTCCTGCTGAGAGTTTGCTGGTTTATTTGGATTATGCTGCTTCAAATACTTAGGCTTACGCTGAGCTAGCTTTTGAGATAAAATCGTTAAGGCACCAAAGGCTACCGCTAAGACAACGGCAAATATTTTATCCTGAATGGCGGTTGCTTCAAAAAAGGATGTGTTCAATTCAAAAAAGTTAAATATTTTTGTATTTTGTAACGCAAAACTACCATATTGAACAACATCTACTCCATTGATATTCACTGTTGTTGTAGCATTGATACGCTTTACTACCTCATACATAGACATAAAGATTGGAAACTGGATAAGCATAGGACCAATACATCCCAATGGATTAACCTTATACTTTTTATAAAGCTTCATCATTTCCATCTGCATTTGCTGCTGAGATTGAGGATCCTTACGATTTCCATATTTTCTTTGAATACGATTCATTTCTGGCTGCATTAAGGTCATTTTTAAACTCATGCTATTCTGTTTAGAATAAATAGGCCAAGCTAGGGTTCGAACAATCAAAGTTGTAAAAAGAATACCCCAGAAGAAGGAATTTCCTATTCCCTTACCTATACTAGAGCATATCCAAGCGATTGGCCAGGATAATATAGAAACTGGCCAGCCCCATAGCCCCTGCCAAAAGTCAGGAAACTGGAACTCTAAAGAATAGCCAGCCCAGCCTTCTACATAAGGCTTATTGTACCAAGAATTGGAATCTGTACGACAGCTTGTTAATCCTAATAATAAAACAAATAAAAAAACAAGCATAAGTAGCTTTGATTTATGTTTATTTATAAAATGTACCATTATTTTCTCCTTTTATGAGTAAATTTTGCTTGTTCAGTAAATAAAGTAATTCCTTTTTCATGGTTTGAAAGGAAATTGTCAATAGTTTACTTCTAGCAATTATAAAAATATCAACATTAGGAATAATGGAACACTCTCTCATTATTGCTCTAATCTGACGTTTTAATCGATTACGTACTACAGCATTACCAATTTTTTTACTTACACTCATCGCATAACGAAAATGAATGGTTTCGTTTTGTTCTTTCATATATACAGTAAAATAAGGATTTCCTGAAAATTTATGATTTTTTAAAATTTCTTCGATATCCTTACTTTTCTTTACGCGATATTGCTTATTCATAGTTTTCACCTATTTGGTTCATAATAAACAAAAAAGTACAACCTTATTGTTCAAATTGATCGGGTTGTACTAGTTATGTCAATTGCTTATTATTTAAATTTAAACAGTTAATTGTTTTCTACCTTTTTTACGTCTACGAGCTAAAACCTGGCGTCCATCTTTAGTAGCCATTCTTGCACGGAAACCATGTGTAACTTTTCTTTTACGTCTATTAGGTTGATAAGTTCTTTTCATTGACTCCTACCTGCCTTTCTTACGAAACCACGCTTTATTATTCTAGCAAAAAAGGGTCTTGATGTCAATTATTTTTTTATGTTTTTTTATGGCGTTTTCTAGATTGAGAAAAGTGTTGATAAAAATGTAGATAAATTTTTTATTCAATGTGGATAACTTACCTACTTAGTTTTCCACATGTAGATTTGTTGAAAAATACAAAAAACCTCGAAAAATGCGCATATTTCTAGGGGTTTATCCACATTTTCCCTTTTGTTTGACAAAAAACAAAAATGAGTTATCCACATTTTTTGTGGAAAAATATTTCTTGTCAAATTATTTTTTTATGCTATGATAAGGAAAGAAATGTGGGTGTTATAATGGATTTTTATCAAGACTTATGGAATAAAACAAGGGAAAAATTAGCTTCACACTTTTCAGAGGAAACCTTTGAAGAGATTTTTTCTGAAGTGAAAAAGGTAGTTAAGGAAGAAAATGGAATCATTTTTGTTCTTACACCATCTACCTATATAAAAACTAAAATCAATAACATCTACACTAAGAAAATTGCAGAAATTTTAGCAACCTTAACCAACCAAAAATTAAAATTTAAGTTTGTTTGCGAGGACGAGGTTCAGCTAAAGCCTACTAAGACAGTGAAATTAAATAAAAACAACCTTAAAAGTAATTATACCTTTGAATCCTTAGTAGTTGGTGAATCCAATCGTTTGAGCTATATTACCAGTATGAAGGTTGCAGAACAGCCTGGAATCTTTGTAAATCCACTCTATATTTTTGGAGGAGTAGGATTGGGAAAAACCCATATGATGCAGGCGATTGGTAACTTTATTTTAGAAAACAACTTAGATACCAATATACTCTATGTACAAGCAACAGATTTTATGTCTGATTACATTAAGGCTGTCCAAAGCCAAAACATGAGCTCCTTTGAAAGTAAATATGAAAATTTGGATGTGCTTTTGGTGGATGATATCCAAATGCTTTCTATGGGAAACAAATCGCAACAGGAATTTTTTAAATTATTTAATGATATGACAACTAGACAAAAACAGATTGTAATAACTTCTGATTGTCCTGCTTCTAAGCTTACAGGGATTATGGATCGTCTAACCTCACGCTTCCAAATGGGCGTCAGTGTAGATATTCATCAACCCGATTTATCACAAAGAGTCAACATTTTAAGAAGAAAATTAGCCGAAAATTCCAATAAACCTTTAGATGAGAGTATTTTAATTTATATTGCTGAAAATTTTACAGATAACGTAAGAGAATTAGAGGGTGGACTAAACCGTGTTTTATGGTACAGTGAGGTCTATAATCAGACTCCTACCCTAGACCTAGCTAAAGAGGCGCTAGATGTCCTAATCAAAGCCAAAAAACCAAATAGTAAAAACAATTATGATGATGCCTTAAGTGTGATTGCTAATACTTATAGTATTAGTTTGGCAGATTTATTAGGTAAATCTCGCAATTCAAAGTATGTTTTACCTAGACACATTGCGATGTACATTTTGAAGACCAATTATAACCTTACCTACTCTAAAATCGGAAGTATTTTAAATGGTAGAGATCATACCACTGTAATGAATGGCTGTAATCGAATTGAGGAAGAGATTAAAACGAATTCCCAGTTGAAAATGGCGATTGAAACTATTTTAAAAAAAGTATAATTTTGTGGACAAAAGAATAGATTTCCACAGAAAGATATGGTATAATTTACTTGATTTTTTAAGATATTTTGGACTTATCCACAAATCCACTATCTTAATAACAATAATAAGTTTATGATTAATTAAATTTTTTATGACAAATAAGGAGTGTTATTATGAATTTTACAATCGACCGTGAGGTTTTATTAGAAAATTTAAATGTGATATCTAGAGGCTTACCCGCTAAAAGTCCTATGCCTATTCTTACAGGAATCAAATTAGATGTTACTACTACAGATTTGTATATGACATCCTCAAATACAGATATTTCTGTAGAGACCTTTGTAACAGACAGTTCTCTAGCTATTGAAAAGCCTGGTAAGACGGTTGTCCCTGGTAGATTCTTTATTGATATTATTCGTAAGATAAATTCTAAAAAAGTAAGCCTCTGCTTAGTAGATGATAAAGTTCTAGTCATAAAGGCAGATCGTGGTGAATATAAGCTTCATATAATGGATCCACTAGATTATCCAAATATTGATTTTGTGAGTTTAGAGAATCCATTAGTTTTACCTGCAGAGAGAGTAAAGACTTTAATCAAACAAACCAGCTTCGCTACGGCAACTAGTGAAAAGAAGCCTATTTTAACAGGCGTACATTTAAAATTAGAGGGAACTAAGCTTACTGCAGTAGCTACTGATTCCTTCCGTTTATCTCAAACTATCATGGATGTAGAAGAATATAAGCCTTTCAAAATTACAGTTCCTAATAAGTCCTTAGACGAGCTTTCTAAAGCCATCGACAATTATAATGAAAATGTAACTCTTTATTTTTCAGTAAATAAATTACTTGTTAAATTTAAGAATGTCTTGTTTCAAACGCGATTATTAGACGGAAATTATCCTGATACCTCTAGATTAATTCCTGCTTCTTATCCCATCATTTTAAAATTTAATAAGGACGAATTATTAGAAGCCGTAGAGCGTGTATCCCTTTTATCTCCAAGAGATAAGATGAGTTCTAGTGAAATCGCCTATAGCATTATTAAATTAACAGTTTCTAAGGATCATAGTGTAGTCATTTCTACAACGAATTCAGCCATTGGAGATGCTCATGAGGAATTACTTCCAACAGATACTCAAATTAGTGGTCCTCTGACCATTGGATTTAGTTCAAGATATTTAGTGGAGGCCTTAAGAAGCTTTGAATCTACAGAAGTGGCTTTAAATTGTTCTGAAGGAATTCGACCTTTCATTATTACTGGGGAAAAGGATGTCAATTTAACACAGCTAATTTTACCAGTTCGAATGGAATAATATTTAAAAGATAGCTACTTTATCTTAGTATTTAAGGTAAGGTAGTTTTTCTTATTGTAATTTAAATGGAATACGGGTGAATCAAATGGAACTTATAAAAATTAATACTGAATATATTACCTTACAGCAATTTTTAAAAATCACGGATTTCATTTCTAGTGGAGGAGCTGCCAAATATTATCTAATGGACCATGCTGTGTATGTCAATGGAGAATTAGAACAAAGACGAGGTAGAAAGCTATATTCAGGTTACAAAATTCAAATAAATAAAAGAGAGTTTGAAATTCAATGATTTATAGTTTAAAATTAATCAATTTTAGGAAATTTAAAGAGTTATCCTTAGATTTAGCTTCTAAAATCGTTATCCTTACTGGGGCTAATGGTATTGGGAAAACTTCAGTTTTAGAGGCAATTTACTTAATTGCTACTACGAAGAGCCATAGAACAACAGAATTTACATCTTTATTAACTGAAGGTGAAACTTATTCGGTGGTAGAACTTAAATCTGAAAAAAATTACAAATTAATTTTTAATAAAGATGAGAAAAAAGCCTATGTCAATGATGTATTTTATCCAAAATTCAGTGAATTTATTGGACAAATTCCTGTCGTCTTATTTTCTCCATCTGATATTGAACTCTTACAAGGCTCAAAATCGGTTCGTAGAAGGTTTTTAGATTTAGAGATATCTTTATTGGATAAGTCCTATTTAAGGCTTATTATGGTCTATAAACGGCTTTTAAAGGAACGAAATGAGATTTTGAAGGTTTTTTCTCAAGAAAAAGCGCTTATGCTTCAGGTTGTAACTAACCAAATGCTAGAATTTATTGAAAAAATATATTTAAAACGTCTAAATTTTTTGAATCAATTAAATCAAACCTTAAAAGATATTTGTAAAGATCTGCAGATGGAGATAATCCATTTAAAATATTTAGCTACCTATGATATTGAAAATTTAGAGAAAAGCTTTTCTTCAAAATTAAAAACAGACATTGCTACTAAGACAACGAACCTTGGAATTCATAGAGATGATTTTCTTATAGAAATGGATGGTCAGAACGCCAAGGAATTTGCTTCTGAAGGACAAGGTAGAAATGCAGTACTGGCGATTAAATTAGCTGTGATGGAATTTTACAAACAAGCGAATAAGGATGTGCTTTTATTGTTGGATGATGTATTTTCTAGTATGGATCAAAAAAGGATTAATCACATTCTAGAGTATATTAAAAACGAGCCTCAAACCTTGATTACAACAACTTCAATTTTCAATATACCAGATCATCTTATCCGAGATGCTAAAATTATAAAATTATAGGATTTATTTTTAATTTTAAATATTTCATTCAAAAAAGCCGATTTTAGGCTTTTTTATTTTTAAATAGTATACCTATACTAGTATAAATTAAATAAGAAATTAACGACTTTTACTTGAAAAAAAATCTCCTATATGATATAATCATATAGAAATTTTGATTAGGTAGAGATTCAATTTATTAGTGAAAAGGAGCTTTTAAGAATGGAAAAAAAATATCAACATTATGATGCTGAAAATATCCAGATATTAGAAGGACTAGAGGCTGTAAGAAAGCGTCCAGGTATGTATATAGGAACAACCGGGCCTGCTGGATTACATCATTTGGTTTGGGAAATCGTAGATAATTCAATAGATGAGGCTTTAGCAGGCTTTGCCTCCCATATAGAGGTGGAAATATTACCAGGAGATATCATTAGTGTAACCGATGATGGACGTGGTATGCCAGTAGATAAGCATCCGAAAACGGGAAAGAGTGCCGTAGAAACTATTTTTACAGTTTTACACGCAGGTGGAAAATTTGATGGCAGCTCCTATAAGGTTTCTGGAGGACTTCATGGTGTAGGTGCCTCTGTAGTAAATGCTTTATCTGAATGGTTAGAGGTTATTGTTAGCCGTAATGGAAAAAAATATAAGCAGCGCTTTGAACGTGGTAAAGTCAAATATGATTTGAAGGAAGGCGGAAAATCTGACCATACCGGAAGTCAGGTTATTTTTAAGGCTGACCCAATCATGTTTACAGAAACTACAGTTTATTCCTATGAAACGCTCCGTCAGAGAATTCAGCAGTTGGCGTTTTTGAATAAAGGAATCAAAATGACCATCCGTGATAAACGAAATGAAGAACAAATTGTGGAAAATGTTTATCATTATGAGGGTGGTATCAAGGAATACGTTGAATTTTTAAATGCTGGAAAAAAATTGGTCGCTCCTAAAATTATCTATTGTGAAGGAGAAAAGGACAATATCCAGGTGGAAGTAGCTCTTCAGTATAATGATACCTATACAGCTTTGGTTTATTCCTTTACGAATAATATTCATACTCACGAGGGTGGAACGCATGAGGAAGGCTTTAGGTTGGCATTAACTCGCTGTATTAAAAATTATGCAACTACGAATAATCTTTTGAAAAAGGATGAGGAATTAAACAATGAGGATGTCAGAGAAGGATTAGTATCCATTGTTTCTATCAAGCATCCAAATCCTCAATTTGAGGGTCAAACTAAAACGAAGCTTGGAAATACAGAGGTTAGAGCCATCGTTTCTCAGCTTTTAGGTGAAACATTAGATAGATATTTTTTAGAAAATCCTCAGGATGCGAAAGCAATCATTGAGAAGTGTTTATTAGCCTCTAGAGCTAGAATTGCAGCTCGTAAGGCAAGAGAGGCCACCAGAAGAAAATCTCCTTTAGATAATTTAAGCTTTGCGTCTAAATTGGCAGATTGCCGTTGTAAGGATCCTGCTAAATCAGAGATGTATATCGTTGAGGGTGATTCTGCAGGTGGTTCTGCTAAATCAGGGCGTGATAGTGAATATCAAGCAATATTGCCACTTAGAGGTAAGGTCTTGAATGTTCAAAAGGTTCGTCTAGAACGAGCTTTAAGTAATAATGAAATCCTATCTATGATTCAAGCGATTGGAACAGGTATTGGAGAAGAATTTGATATTACAAAAGCTCGGTATCATAAAATAGTTATTATGACCGATGCCGATGTCGATGGTGAGCACATTTGTATTTTATTGTTAACCTTCTTCTTTAGATTTATGCCAGAGTTAATTGAAAAGGGCTATATCTATGTGGCCAAGCCACCTCTATATAAGGCTCAGTTTGGAAAGGCTGTTCGGTATGCCTATTCCGATGAAGAATTAGAGGGCTATAAAAAGGAATTCCCAGATCGTAAACCTGATGTACAGCGTTATAAAGGTCTTGGTGAAATGGATCCAGAACAATTATGGGAAACTACAATGGACCCTGCCTTAAGAACCTTAGTCCAGGTTCATTTGGAGGATGCGACTATCGCAAGTCAAACATTTGAAATGCTTATGGGCGAAGATGTTGACCCACGTAAGGTATTTATCCAAGAAAATGCACACTATGCAGATAATTTGGACATTTAATAAGGAGGTTTAAGAGATGGATAAGGATAAAGAAAATTTTGTTGAACTAGAAAAACAAGAATATGACAGAATTGAACAATTAGATATCAATAATAAAGTGAAATCATCATTCTTAAACTATGCAATGTCTGTAATTATTGCCAGAGCTTTACCAGATGCTAGAGATGGTTTAAAGCCAGTTCAAAGACGTATTTTATTTGGAATGAATGAATTGAAAATATATTCCAATGTAGCTCATAAGAAGTCAGCCCGTATTGTTGGTGATGTTATGGGTAAGTACCATCCTCATGGAGATTCCTCCATTTATGAGGCAATGGTGCGTATGGCCCAGCCTTTTAGCTATCGCTATACTTTGGTCGATGGTCACGGAAACTTTGGTAACATCGATGGCGATGGTGCTGCAGCGATGCGTTATACCGAAGCGCGTATGAGTAAAATTGCGATGGAGATGCTAAGAGATATCGATCGTAATACCGTGGATTTTGGAGATAATTATGATGCGACGGAAAGAGAGCCTCTCGTTTTACCATCCAGATTTCCAAATTTATTGGTCAACGGAACTACAGGTATTGCTGTAGGTATGGCTACCAATATTCCTCCCCATAATCTTGGTGAAGTGATTGATGGTGTAATTGCCGTTATTCACAACAAGGATATTACTAGTGAGGAATTGATGGAATTTGTACAAGGCCCAGATTTTCCTACTGGTGGACAGATTTTGGGGCGTACAGGATTACGAAATGCTTATACTACAGGAAATGGTTCTATAGTTATCCGCTCTAAGGCAGAAATTGTTTCTTTAAAGAATGGGAAGAATGAAATCATTGTGACTGAAATACCTTATATGGTCAATAAGACAAAGCTGATTGAACGTATTGCTGAGGTTGCTAAAAATAAGATTGTAGAAGGTATTACAGATTTGAGAGATGAATCTGGTCGTGCTGGTATTCGTATTGTAATTGAGCTTCGTAAGGACGTAAATGCAGAGGTAATGCTGAACAATCTTTATAAATACACTCAGCTTCAAACCAGCTATGGTATGAATATGATTTGTTTGGTGAATAACCAGCCAAAGGCAATTACCCTAAAGGAAGCCTTAGAGGTTTATTTGAAACATCAAATGGAAATTATTACGAGAAGAACCCAATTTGATTTAGAAAAGGCGTTAGCTCGTATCCATATTTTAGATGGATATATCATTGCTCAAGACCATATTGAAAAGGTAATCAAGATTATCCGTAATACGAAGGATGGTACTGAAAAAGAAAAGTTGATGGAACACTTTAATTTAGATGATATTCAGGCTCAGGCTATTTTGGATATGCAGCTTAGAAGATTATCTGGTTTGAATAGAGAAAAGATTTTAAATGAGCATGCGGATTTAACTCAGGCCTGTGTAGAGTACCGAGCAATTTTAGAAGATGATCAGAAAAAGGAAGCTATCATTGAGACAGAATTATTAGAAATTAAAAATAAATATAACGATGAAAGAAAATCTGAAATTTGCTTAAGTGCTGATATTAGCATTGAAAATGAGGATTTGATTCCAAGAGAGGATGTTGTGATTACCATCACCTCCAAAGGCTATGCTAAGCGTATGAAGCAGGATGCCTACAAGGCTCAAAGCCGTGGCGGTGTAGGAATGAGTGGTATCAAAACGAATGAGAATGACGATGTTGCCTTCTTAATTCCAACCTGTACGCATGATTATTTGTTGTTCTTTACAAATAAAGGAAGAGTATATGCCATTAAGGGATATATGATTCCTGAAGCCTCTAGAACGGCCAAAGGATTACCTTTAGTGAATATTTTATCCTTCCAGGAGGATGAAAAATTAGCCGCAATTACTAAGGTTCCATCCTTAGAGGATGATAACTCTTATTTATTCTTTGCTACAAAAAAGGGAACAGTAAAGAGAACGATTGTATCTCAATTTAAGAATATTCGTGCTAGTGGTATTATTGCCATCAACCTTGCTGAAAACGATGAGTTATTGCAGGTAGAACTTACGGATGGTAAACGGGATATCGTATTAGGCTCTTCTAGAGGAAAGGCCATTCGTTTCCATGAATCAGAGGTTAGAGCCATTGGTAGAAGTGCGGCTGGTGTAAAGGGAATTGATTTACAGAAAACAGATTTCCTAGTAGGAATGGCGGTTGTAACTGAGGAACAAAATGAGATTTTAGTTGTTACTGAACAAGGCTTTGGTAAACGTTCCAATGTAGAAGAATATCGTCTTCAGGGCCGTGGCGGAATGGGTGTTAAGGCCTTCAACGTTACAGGTAAAAATGGTAAATTGGTTGCGTTAAGAAGTGTAAGTGTAAACAATGATTTAATTATTACTACGGATAAAGGTGTAATCATTCGTATGCATGTTGATAAGATATCTCTTGCTGGTAGAAATACGCAAGGAGTTATCCTAATCAAACTTAAGGATAAACAAGAAATTGCGAATGTTGCAATTGTGGATCGTCAAGCAGACGAAGTATTAGAGGAAGATGAAGAGATAAATGAATCTTTAGAGAATCTTTCAGAACCAATCACAGAATAATTCATAAAATCCCTTAAGCCTTTTAATCGGGCTTAGGGGTTTTCTTGTTAAAATAAATATAGGAGTGTTTGAAATGAAACGTATTGAAAATAAAAATTTTCCCCATGAAAGAGATTTATATCATACAGAAAATATTCATTTAATTGAATGTTCTTTTGATGGTCCTGAAGATGGAGAATCTGCTCTTAAAGAATCTAAAAATATTAAATTAGAACATTGCTTTATGAATTTAAGATATCCATTATGGCATGATGAAGAGGTAGAACTCATTAATGTTACAATGACGGACAAATGTAGAGCGGCATTATGGTATACACATCATCTAAAAATAAAAAATTCTAAGCTTTTGGGAATTAAGGCATTGCGAGAGTGTAGTTATGTAGATATACAGGATACTTCTATAGAATCTCCTGAATTTGGTTGGAGAAGCAAAAACATTTCCCTAACTCGTGTTAAGATTGAAAAAAGTGAATATCTATTTTTTGAGGCTAGTCATCTTCATTTAAATGAGGTTACTTTTACTGGAAAATATTCCTTTCAATACGTAGAGGATATGGAAATCAAAAATAGCTACTTAGACACAAAGGATGCCTTTTGGCATTCCAAAAATGTTATTGTTAAAGATTCAGTGATTAAAGGAGAATATCTCGCTTGGTATTCTGAAAATTTAACCTTAATTAATTGTAAAATTATTGGAACTCAACCCTTATGCTATTGCAAAAACCTTAAACTAATTAACTGTGTAATGGAACAAACGGATTTAGCTTTTGAATACTCTTCTGTGGAAGCTACCATTCAAGGTTCTATCCTTTCTGTTAAAAATCCAAAGGATGGATTTATTGAAGCAAATGAAATAGAAGAGATTATCATAACAGAGGATTCAGTTTATAAGAATAATTGCCAGATAAAGGTGAATCATAAAATAAAGGTTATGGCATAAAATTTTATTAAAAAGCCATTTCTTTTTAAATAATATTATTTCTAAATTAAATGTTCAAAATTACTTGGTTTTGAGCATTTTTTCTTTATGTCATTTATTCTTTTATAAAATCTTTAACTTAAAAAAAACGATCTGCTGGCACTTGTTAGATTATGTAATGTTTGTTATAATAAACCTGCAATAGCAGTAAGATTTTAAGGAAGTAGCGATGAAGTAAAAGTAAACAAAAGAAAAGAGGGATAGAGTGAAAAAGCTATGGATGGCATTGTTATTAGGAGTAGTAAGTATTTTGTTGGTGAGCTGTTCTACTTATGAGGTTACAGAAGAGGATTGGCACATGATAGGTACTTATGAAAGAACGATGTATTTGCCTGATAACTTCGAAGTGGAATATGGACCATTTATTGACAAAAAAGAAGATATGAATGCTATTGAAACTTATGAAGAATTTGAAAGAAGATGCCGTACTAGATATAATACGTTGAAAAACTTTAGAAAGGAAGATTTATTAGGTAAAGGAATTAACCAATACTTTTTTAATCATTATTTAATATACACTTTTGCGTTATATGTTGATACACTTGAAAGAGATTCAGGTATTAGTGTTGAAAATATTTATATAGATGGAAAAACTTTACATTTTCCAATAGTGTTTAATGCTACGGCAACTTATAATGGTTCCAGTTGGGGCGACACTCAGATTGTTATATTTTTAGCGGTTAAAAAGAGCGTTTTGGACAAGGTAAGCAAAGTGGAAATGGAATTCATAAAGCGTTCCGATAATTCCAGAGGAAGTAAATATTATCAATATAAATAAATCATAAGGAGAAGTAGGTATGAAGCGTTTTGTTGTAAGTATGGTTCTAGTAGTAGGAATCTTATTCAGAATTCCTATGCTTGGAGCGGTAGCCTTCACCGAAGAAAGCCTTAGTTGTTCATTTGTAGAATATCTTTCTTATACAGAAGATATTCCAGTAACTGTAGTGATGGAATTTAATTATCCATCCTTAAATGCTGCTGAACAATATGATGCCACATCTATGGACGCCGATACCTATATTGGTAAGATAAGAGAGGATAATAGGGCGTATTATTCTATTAAAAATGAAGAGTATATCATGGAGAATGGGTTAAATGAGCTAGAGTATAGCTGTAGTTCCTATTCTCCTTTTGTCTTTTTCTATTATAAGGATTATCAAGAATACTTAGAGGATAGAGAGGTATTTGAGAGCCTTTCTCAAACCTCAAGCTCTATTTCTTTGATTTCTGTAGAAGAGAAAAGCTATAAGACGGAATGTGTAGAAATCAATGATAATCCTAACTATTATGGTTATACAAACAAGGTACCTTTCCCTATGGAAGAGGCAAAAGAAATGATAGAAGTTGCTAATTCAACATCTACAGGTAATAATATTAAAGTTGGTATTATTGATAAGGGTAACCCTTATACCTATGAAAATTTTCCAGCGGGTACTATTGTAGAGTCAACTATTCCAATCGGAGAACGGCATTCACATACTGAAAAAATAGCTTCTATTATTGGTGGCACTACAGGAATTGCGAGAGATGCTGAGTTATATTTAGCACCAATGGATGGAATACCAAACTATACATCTGTAGAACGCTTTATTGAAAAAGGTATCAATATTGTGAATATGAGCTTTGGTGATGGTAGGGAAGGCTACTATGATGGAACCTGTGCTTACTATGATAGAATATCGGTATTGAATAATATTACATTTGTTACCTCTGCTGGCAATGACTGGGAAGAGAAAAAGATTTCTAATCCTGGAATGGGAATGAATGTGATTACTGTAGGTTCGGTAGATAGAAATAAAAAGTTATCTTACTTTTCTTCTTATGCCTTTGAGAATGAGTATGGAACTAGACTTTATCAACCGAATTTAGTGGCACCAGGAGAATACATCACAATTGATAATACCGATAACGCTTATAAAGAATCTTCGGGTACCAGCTTTTCTGCACCAATGGTTGTAGGTACTATCGCTCTTTTAATGGAGGAGTTTCCAGAACTTAAAACGAATGCTGGAATGGTATCATCAGTTTTAATGAGTGGAGCCTCTCGCCTTCCTGGACAATACCAGTTTTTAGATAGAACAGTAGGGGCAGGTCTTTTGAATTATAAGAGGTCAAGAGAAATCTTATTGAATAAAGCAACCGCAAGTTTTGATATTAACCAAACTATAAGTAAAGGTAGTGAGGTTGGAGAATTTTTAGTTACAGTACCAGCGAATAAGGAAGCCGCTATCTTTGGTACACACCCTGTAGTTACATATGCAGGATTTAGTTTAGATAAAGTAGAATTTCAGTTTACCAAATATAAGATAGAAATATATGAGTTAAATGACCAAGAAGAATTAAAAATACCCTATTTAATGAGCATACCCAATAATAGTAATATTCTTTTCGCAACAATAAAAAATACTACCAATCAAGAAAAGAAGTATAAAATTAAAGTGATAATGGATAGTGAGTATCTAGATTCAGTAAATACCCACTCTCTACATATCAGCTATGGAATTCATCCTTTATATGATATGGATAATATTCATTCCAATAATGCGACATACAAAGAAATTGATGATGAAAACCATCTTGCTTATTGTTCGTGTGGAGGAACTGGATATGTTGAACCTCATCATTTTGCCTATTTTGCTTATTACAAGAAAGATGATACATTTGAAAGAGAAGAATGGAAGTGTTTATGTGGAAAATCTTATGATGGTCATGGGTATAATTATGAAATCATTGATGAAAATACACATGAAGGCACTTGCGAATGTGGAAGTATTATCACAGAATCCCATATTCCAGAGGAAAAACGTCATATAACGAAATGCAAAGATTGTGGTTACTTTATGGTAGATAATTCTTATGCTCATCAGTATAAGGTATCTAAAGTGAATGAGCAGTATCATCGTTACGAGTGTGAATGTGGAGAATCATTTATGCTGGAGCATACCCCAAGTAATCCGAATGGCACACATAATAAGGGGAATTGTACAGTGTGTGGAGCGCTTGTGGTAGTGCATTCCTATGATACCAATAACTGCGAGTATTATACGAACGACCACCACAAAGCGTATTGTGAATGTGGAATTTATGAGTTAAGACCACACGTTGTAAGCAAGACTTGGGTGAAAAATGGAAAAACCTACGGAACTTGTATAGAATGTAAAAAAACCATTGAAATGGGAAAAGGTCTTATTGTG
Source organism: uncultured Mollicutes bacterium (assembly GCA_900540705.1). Classification (GTDB taxonomy): domain Bacteria; phylum Bacillota_I; class Bacilli_A; order Acholeplasmatales; family Anaeroplasmataceae; genus Pelethenecus. Next base: position 227 of record UQGR01000018.1, on the reverse strand, counting down.
CCGCCTGATTTATTAGGATTGAATTTAAATAATAAAGAGAATCTCTACATAAAAAAAGAAGATATTTATTAATAAAATTAAAGTTAAACGAATTATTCTTAAATAGAATCTTTAACTTACAAAGAATGACAGAATGTTTCTTGTTTGATTATATAATTTTTGTTATAATAAACTTGCAATAGCAGTAAGATTTTAAGGAAGTAGCGATGAAGTAAAAGTAAACAAAA
>UQGR01000017.1 GCA_900540705.1 uncultured Mollicutes bacterium | reverse complement strand
CACATTATCAACAACCACACGAAATGTTGGTTTTCCGTTTTTTGAAAATTTCCTGTGCCTGTTTTGTATTTCTTCCGGGCCATCGAGACTTATTGTTAGAAATACATTTTTTGAAACTAAATAATCAAGAATATCATCGTATAAAATAGAGCCGTTTATTGTCATATTATATACTATACTTTTCGTATTAAGTTTTTCATTCATGTAGTCAATAGATGATTTTATTAAATTAAAATTCAACAATGGTTCTCCACCATAGAAAGCCACTGTAATTTTATCGACATCCTTGGAATGAGTTATCAAGTAGTCAAGGCTTTTTTGTGCAACATCCCACTGCATATTCACTTGTTCATGCGTTCGTTCTAATTTGCTTTTTGCAGCATATAAACAATATCTGCAATTGAAATTACAGTCCCTGGTCACTTGTAACGTAATATCATTTATTCCTCGATCAAGCACAGAAGAAATGTAATCGCTTTCTGGATGAATAATGGCTTCGGCAAAAATAGAATTAAAATAGCCTTTGTTTATAAGCATTAAGATATCTGTATATATTTTTGTTCTTTTATTCAATGCTTTATATTTTGTCATCCCAATACGAAGCAGTTCGACTATTTCAATGTAATGTTCTCTAGTAACAGAAAGCAATTGGTTTTTGCAAGTGTCATACATGTAATAACCACCGTTGTATACGAAGGCTTTTACAATAGGAATATCACCGCTTATTTTATTCATATGCGTAACGTCTCCAATAAGAATTATTTGTGTTAGTCGACGATTTTTAATATTTTTTGTTTTCCAAGGGGATTTTGATATTCATTCATACTGCAAACTTCAATAACAATATTGATATTAGAGCTAATCTTTCGTTTGAATATTTCGTTAATTGAAGATTGAATACTGTAAAACCACTCTTTGCGAAATGAATCGACTTTGATATAACACTTTAACTTATGATCTTGTTTATAGTAGATAAAATTGTAACTTATAACAATGTCATCAAATTGATTATTAACTTCAGCTATGATCTCCATTAATAGTAGTGAGTTCAATTCAAAGCCGTCTTTTGTGTAAAGATTTTCTGAAGAACGACCAGTTATGATGTCTATTACAGGGTCCGAAAAACCGCAACTGCACGAATCAGAAAGCGAGCGAATCTTAATGATATCAGATTGATCATATCGAATCAATGGCATCGCTTTGTTTGTTAAACTCGTTATTATAGATGATCCGTTGAAATCGGACTGTTGGACGTGAACATTTTCACTTATGATATGCATATGATTGTGTGGGCACTCAAAAGCAATTCCATTCATTTCTTCAGATCCATATAGATTTGCAATCGGAACTTTGAAAAAATCAATGACCTTTTGCTTCAAATCGGCAGTAAGTAATTCTCCAACAGACTCAATATATGCAAGCGATTTGGGTGGTTTCTTATCGTTTTTAATATACGATAACAAAAGTTTCTGCAAAATAAATGGTTGAATATACAGCCATTTGGGTTGGAATTCATCTATTATATCAATCACCTTGTTGTATAACACGGTTTCTTGAATAAGCGATATATTAAAAGATAATTCTGTTGGCGAATAATACTTGTACAACACATCATCAACTTTATATTTCAAAAAACTATAATTGCTGAATCTGTCTGTAAATGCTGGATCGTTAAGACGTATTTCCAAATGCATCAATGTAGGATCTGTGCTTTTGCTTCGAATGATATCTTTTTTAATGCTGTTTTTAGGAATAAAAAATAGGTATAAAGCCGCATGTTCATCATCACCATTATTATTTAATATAAGATACCAGTCAGAATTCAAAAAATTAAATTGTGGATTAGACCAATATACATCATAAGTTGTGTTTAGAGATGAAAAGGATATATTACAGTTTTTATTTAATGTTCCTCTTTCTCTAAAAATTCTTATTGCTTCGTATTTATTCATTTCTTACCTCTCTATTAGTTGTCATTTAAGCCAAAGTCTCTGGACATTAACACTTCTTTCCAATAGGTCTCACGACTTAAAATATACTCAGTTCCAAAATTCATATTACAAACTTCTAAAATAGAATACTTGAAGTAATCTTTATAGTTGCTGCCATTTGTTTTTAATAGATCCTGAAGCCCTTTATTTCCACCATGACCATTCTTCGCATAATTAGACCAACGTTGCCATAAACAATCTTCTCCATTTGCACTACCTACATATTGCTTGCCATTTGTTGTGTCAACAATCAAGTAAATACCTTTAACATTAGACAATGCAGATTTCCAAGTTGGCAAATTATTATCTATGATGTATTTTAACGTTTGATATGAAATATTTACCTTATCAAATCCCTTAAAATCTTCTATGGCGACTCTTTCATCTAAAATAGAATGAACATATATATCTCTTGGACCTTCCTTAGAATCATCAGATTGATATTCCAAAGTCAAATAAGAATTACGTGGAGTCTTCTTGAAAGAGAATAACATCCTACCTATTAAATCCTTTTGAATATCCATTAATACCATGTTGCTATAATGCCACCCATTCCAATCGCCTATAGTAATAGGTTGTGGATCTTTATCGGTCACTTTATAAACACCTGCATACAGCCACACATCTTTATCGTAATAAATTAAAGATATCTCATAATCACGTTGGAAATTCTTATTTGATTGATTCGATTGCCATTCAGAAAATTGGTTGAGCAAAAACAAATTAAATGGCTCTTTGTTGTCTTTCTCACCTGTTGCAAAGTGCATCTTATAGTTTTTATACTCTTTTTCTTTTATTCCAAGAACATCTAACATTTTAATCATAATATATAATTCTCACCTCTATATATATCCACTAGTCATGTGGCTTTTCTTCATCTTCAACTTTGGCTTTAAATAAAAGAAATATAACAATGCCTATCAGAGTCACTATAAGCAATGGTACTATAATTTTCCATACTATGCGCCAAGACAATACCCATGCATGAAATTTTTGTATTTCGGCATAAATTGTATATGCACCTAGCAAGTATATAATAAAGAAAACTATAAAAGCCTCGCTTCCATCTTTTCTATGAATCAATCCAATAGTAATTAATACGCCTACTGTAATATAGGCTAAGTAAGCTACACCTTTCAATACCAAATCCCAAATAGCATCATCAATAAATGATATACCTGTGATTACTAAACTAGATATTAGCATAGTTAATAAAACGACATATTTTTTCATATTTACCTATCACACATTCGATAGTATAATTATTCTAAATGTATACAAAGGATTGCGGTGCATTTTTAATCCCATAATCAACTAATAATCTTGGTTCATCAAAAACCTTAACTGCACCTAGTTTATATGCATAGGCAATTTGCTTATTCTTAAAATATGCATCAAAAAATACTTTGTCAATACCAGACTCAGACTTTGTTAACTGCCATAATTCTTCAGGCGTCATTTCTAAAACGTCAACTATCTCCACTTCTGCAACTACTCTCTTTATAGGAGTGGTTTCATAAATGATAATAGAAGAAATATCTTGCTTAGCAGCAATCCTACGATACTCATATTTTTTTATTCCTTTTATTATATTTTCAACATGAATTGGATTAATAGAAATAATAATCTTCTTTTTCATTTTAGTTCTCCTTCATTCCTAATTCAAAAATATCATTGAATTGTTCTTTGGTAATTTGCGTAAATGGACGTGGTCCACTATCAACAGGTACTATTTTTCGATTATAAAGTTCATTAAGAATAATTTTATTTTTAAAAGAACTATAATCTAGTAGTTTTATAACAACAGAATATTTTGGATAAAAATCTCTTATTTCTTCTTCTGAGAAGATAGAGCGATTTTTACAAATTTTTATACAATCATCAACATCTTGGGTATATATTACTTCCTCCAAAATAGCAAGTCCAGTTATAACTGATGAATACCTTTTCGGCATTCTTTCACCAGTACGATAAATTAACAATAAATCCCCAGGTTTTGCATTAATATTTTTGGCGCCAGAAATATAAATTTTTTCAATTGCATAACGATGTGCCTTGTTTTCTTCATATAAATGAATATTTTCGTTTTTTAAAATATTATCTGGAAATAAGTCTGTATGATATTCAGGAAAAATGGGCAATATGAAATAACTGATAGGAGAATTCAGTAGTGGATAATTATATTTATTATCCTTACTAATATTATAATTTACCATTTCTTTAACAAGCACTAATTCTCCATTTTCTTTATAGCCATATTGAGAAAATCCCCATTTTATCATTAAATCTTTCAATGCAATGACTTCTGTTCTTTTATTTTCAAATAATGTAACATATATCTCTTCAACTTGATATTTCACTGCGTTATCCATAATAATTTTAATGAAACGTTCACCCAATCTAAAGCCCGTGCTTAGAATTTTAAAAGTTCCAACTTTAAGTCTTTTTTTAGAAGTCATTGGTGGATTTATATCTGGATATTTTTCATCAGGCATTTCCACTTTTAAATACAAGAAACCCTTTAACTCATCAGCCAATTCAAAAACATAAGCTTTTTCATCTGCTTTCTTTTTAAACCATTTATCAAATTTGACTCCTTCATAATCTTCTCTAAGAGTATCAAAAAATGGTGATTGCAAATTGATATCACTAAATTTTTTCAATTTGACAGATAACATTTTATATTCAATATGATTTGGATATAAATCTTCATATATAATCATTAATTCTGCAGAGGAAAGGACCTTGTCTCTTATATATAATTCTTCTGCTTTTTTTAATATTAATTGATCATCTGTCAATAGTAAGTCTACATTGTCATTATATACTTCTAATAATAAGCAGTTATCTACCCTTCCATTCTCATCTTTTGAATATTTTGAAATTACACTTTCAAAATAAGAATCACTATTATTATTAAAAGTAGGTAAAGTATCATAAGCTCCTAGTTTTTTAAAAATATTATTTTTACTTTTATCATTAAAATACTTTGATATTTCTATCTTGGATAAAGTATGAATATACTTTTGGATTTTCAACTTATCAAACCATTTAAATAAGGCAGCAATTTCAAAAGAGACATTATTTTCTCCTTCACGTCTAATTATAACATTTGTGTCAAGTAATATGTTTGCTTTCTTATAATCCAAAGACAAAGGTTTTATTTCAAAAACAATAATTCCATATTGCTTAACTTCATCTCTACTATAAAACTTGTAACATTCTTTAGCAGCATCTTCAATGGTGTTAAATAGATTATGGAAATCCTTTTCCCAATACTTATTTAAAGCCTTCTCCCATGTTTCAAAATGCTCATAGGAAGTTACAGTAACCCTCACAAAATCAAATCGATTTTGATTGGAAAATAGAACAAGAGTATCTCCGATTTTAATGGAGCGTCTTTCAGGAGTAGATAATCTATATTCATGCTTTTTCATTCCACTTCTAACTTGGTTTATGAATTTCTCTCTAATTTTTAAATAATGAACTTTCATATCTAATTTCTCCCTTTAAACTCTCAAAAATATTATTCGATTAATTATAACATTTTTAGACTCTAAAATAAAGGAGTAAGAACGAATTCATATAATTAATTTGTCATTAATTATCTTTGATTAAGGTACTTCAGTAATTTTATTCAAGAAAATAATTCAATAGTATTTTTAGACTAAATTTTTCCCCTTTAAATAATTATAGCCTTAAATGTAACATCATATATGTTTATTTAGTTTTTTATTCAATTCTCTTTAAAAGATTCCTAACAGTTTTACAATTACTTTACCAAGTGAAAGTTCGAACCCCCTACTTGACTCAAGGAGTGGTTTGAAGTTTCACTCAGTGATATATCTTGATAAAAATTTTTCCCCAACTATCAATAAAATGCACTTTTTTCTCGAGTTTCATCAAAAATATATTTTTGCTTAATTCTGCGTAATTCAGTTTGATTTGGTAAAATCAAGTGAAATTAGGTATAAAAAAACAGATAATACCAACGTATTATCTGAGTACGATTAAGATGGCGGAGCAGATGGGATTCGAACCCATGCACCAGTTACCCGGTCTACTTCCTTAGCAGGGAAGCCTCTTGAGCCTCTTGAGTACTACTCCAACTACCAAGCGCTTTTACATTATATCGTAAAACATAGCGCTTGTCAAATGATTTTTGCCGTTAATCTATGGCAATTACTTTTTCTTCAATCTCTTTTAGAATCTCTGGATTATTCTTTAAATATTCCTTGGTATTCTCTCTACCTTGCGCAATCTTTGTTCCATTATAGGAGAACCATGCTCCAGACTTATTGATGATTTCATATTTTACAGCCAAGTCTACTACTTCGCCTAATCTTGAAATTCCTTCTCCATAGATGATTTCGACCTCTGCAGTTTTAAAAGGAGGGGCTACCTTGTTCTTAACAACCTTTACATTCGTACGATTTCCTAATATATTGGTTCCATCCTTGATAGCTTCTCCTTTACGGATATCTAAGCGAACGGAAGCGTAAAACTTTAAAGCACGTCCACCAGTTGTCGTTTCTGGGTTTCCAAACATAATACCAACCTTTTCACGAATCTGATTGATAAATACTGCAACACAATTGGTTTTATTGATGATACCTGCTAGCTTACGCATAGCCTGAGACATCAATCTTGCATGAAGTCCTACATGAGAATCTCCCATATCCCCATTCAGTTCTGCTTCAGGAACCAAAGCGGCTACAGAGTCTACAACGATAATATCTACACTTCCAGATTTAATTAAAGCCTCAGCGATATCTAAAGCCTGTTCTCCATTATCTGGCTGAGATAAGATAAGATTCTCAATATCTACTCCCAACGCCTTTGCATAAACGGGGTCTAATGCATGCTCCGCATCAATGAATGCAGCAAAGCCACCATTCTTCTGAGCATTAGCAATGGCATGTAAAGCAAAAGTGGTTTTTCCTGAGGATTCAGGACCATAGATTTCAATGATTCTCCCCTTTGGATATCCACCAACTCCTAATGCCTTGTCTAACGCTATAGATCCACTGGAAATGACTTCAATCTTTCGATCAGCCTCATCTCCTAAACGCATAATGGATCCCTTTCCAAATTCCTTTTCTATTTTCTTTAAAGCTTCCTCTAAAGCCTGTTCACGACTATCTGCCATATTTCCTCCTATATTGATTCAAAAATTATTTTTCTACTATTCCAGATATATTCAATTCCAGAATACAAAGTAAGTATTACGGATATATACATCAAAGCTAATCCAATAATGGCAACCACAGTATGTAGGCTTGCCAAAAATAAAACGATAATTGCCAGCATCGTTTCAAAGGTCTTTACCTTACCAGCCCAGCCTGCAGCGATAACCTCACCCCGCTCAGCCGCTACCAATCTGACTCCTGATACTGTCAATTCTCTCAACAAAATGATTGCAACACCCCACATTGGAACAAGCTCCAGTCCAACCTCTCCAAAGAAAACAAATCTATTTTGCATCATCAAAATTAAAAAAGAAATCAATACCAGCATTTTATCAGCCAAAGGATCTGCAAACTTACCAAAGGTGGTAACCAAATTATATTTTCTAGCAATGTAGCCATCTAAAAAATCTGTGGCAGAAGCTAAAGTAAATAAGACAACATTGATTAAATTGGCATAGGATATATAGTTTCCTAGCAATGTCTGATTTAAGTAGGGAATACAGGCTACCACAATCATCACAGGAATCACTAGAATCCGGCCCATTGTAAGCTTATTTGGTAACGTCATTTCTAACACCTCATTGTTTATTATAACATAAAACCGCCAAGTTTAAAAATAAAATGACAAAAGTTTAAAAAATAATTTTTCAAGAAAAAAATGCCTTTTATTTCTAAAAAGCATTCTCAAAATATCATCTATTTCTTTTTTATTTCTCCAATTACCCACCTAATATAGAGCTAAATACACTGCCTATCCCAGATATCACAATATCCACCACATAGTAACAGCATTTATCTAGCATCTTAGCTGCTTTTATAAACAGATTCCCGTTATCCTCAACATAGTAGGCAGTATCATACTCCTCACTGCCAACCTCTTTACTATCCTGCATAAAGCTAGAGGCTATTAAGAGTACTCCAATCAAAAGTCCTACAACTAAAACTGGCCATAGCTTTTTCTTCATTTCCTTATCACCAGCTCTACTATACTAAAAATGCCTGTCTAAATATAGAAAAAAATGTTAGTCATCCATAGATTTTGAGTTTTCCGTTTTTAACTCCTGCAATAAGAGAAATTCTCTTCTCTTACAATCTGCCTCATAGAAGGCCTCTGCCTGCATTTGGGCAACCTCTTTATAATAGGTTTGAACCACACCTGAATATTCCTTTTCAATGCTTTCCTTATCTTCTTCTGATAAAAAGTCACTGCCCTTAATATTACGGATTGCCGTATAAATGATTTCAAAAAATTCTTCCTTAGATATCTCTGTAGTGATCAGTCTATCCCTACAAACCGTATCCTCCTCAAATACACAGCCACAGTTATGACAGATATACTGCTGGCAGTCCTTGAACACGCACGTATTATAAGCATCATAAAAACTAATTTTTTTTGATTTACAAAAAGGACAAATTCTTTTCATATCTCCCATACTCTCTTCCTCCAAACGGAACGATTTTACCATATTTAGAAATAAATTTCCATAGCTTTGGCATTTATTCTTTTCTTAAAGCCTTATTGATACTTTCGGCAACAATACCTGATAAAATATCCATCGCCAAATCAATATCCTTAGGAGTGACAAAATAATTGTCATCCATTTCAATAAAGCAATCAATGTCACTTACTGTAGGTATGCCAATTGCGAGAACATCGACCCCTAAAGATTTCTTAGATATCTCTCTACGGAAATTATAGATTCCGGAGCCCGGATTGATGCCAGCTGTAGAAATCTGGATGCTGTTACACATGCGAGAGGCATGATTACAGGCTAAGGCATCAACGATAATTACCAAATTCGGATGAAAATCATCAACAATCGCCTGAATGATATCCTTACTCTCCATTCCTGTTTGGCCCATTACTCCTGGACACATCGCACTTACAATATACTGATCGGGATTATCCTCTAAATGTCGGTTTACCTCTATTTTGTTGATGACAAGGGGTCCTAAGGCATCTGGAGTAACAAAATCATTTCCTAAACCCACAATTAAAATCTGACTTTTCTTTTTTAAATTCAACTGATTTAAGCAGTCATAAAGCGTTAAAGAAAGGAGTTTGACAATTTCCTTTGCCTTATACCGATAATCAATATTATCAATATTATAATAAATACCCTCGCGCTTCTTAATCTTTTTAGCCAGGGCAGCATCCACTGTTATTTTCTTAAAATTCATTCCCTGAATAATCCGATCTACATCATATTGAAAATCCGCTTGCATATTTTCCACAGCCATATCCGTTCTCTGATTCATAAGTATCACCATTATTTAGTATCAATGAAAATAAATTTCCTATGCATATTTTTATTTTTTTCTTGCAATAAATAAAATGAAATGATATAATGTTTTATGCATTTGATTAGTGGAGGTGAAACTATGGCAAACATTAAACAACAAATCAAACGTGTTGGAACTAATGAAAAGGCAAGACAAGCAAATATGGCTTTCAAATCATCTTTAAAAACTGCAATGAAGTCTGTATTAGCTGCTGTTGAGGCTAAAGATTTAGAAAAAGCTACAGCTGCATTATCTGTTGCTTACAAAAAATTAGATAAGGCTCAATCTAAACATATCGTACATAAAAATTATGTTGCTAGACATAAGTCTGAATTAGCTGCTGCAGTTAATACATTAAAGTAATATATATTTTTATAGATAACAAAAAGACACTGCGGTGTCTTTTTTTGTTTTTCCTAAAAAAAGATGCCCCCAAGGGGGCAATCTTCTATTCTAAATTTAAACGATTTTTCATTAAATAAATTACTAAGAAATAACCACCAACACTCACACAAATACTTTCTACCATCGTAATAGCCAAAAAGATGTTGATATTGCCAAGCGCCGCGTTTTGTTCTAGCACAATACCTGCAACCGTGTTAAAGATTGCAAAAATTATACTTAGGCCATAATTAAGACCAATACAATAGACCACCGAAAGAATGGTTTTGTTCTTTGGATGTGCATGTCCTAAGGCAACGCCAGTATAGACAACAAATAAGCTCTGTAAGGAACCAAAAATCAAAGTAAAGAAAACTAAAACCAAGGTTCCCATAATTTCAGAATCTGTAACGGCAATCTCAAAAATCTCTGCAATAAATTGCTGAATTCCTTTAATAGTATCTCCTGTAAAGTAGGCAGTCACTATGCAAAGACCAGCCACTACAATTGCCAGCAAGCACATCAATACATCTGCTAAAATTTGCGAAAGCAATAGCTGATGCTTACTAACAGGAAGCGTATGGGTTAGATATCCTTGATCTCGGAAAAGAGATTTCACATACCGGACAATACATATGATAATGGTATATAAAATCAAAAACACACATCCAAAAACAAATAATGCATTAAATCCACCAATCACTAGAATCAAAAAGGCATTATCTGTTTGAATCAAATTGATGAGTCTTACAACAATAGACAATACAGGAATGATGGCCAGTAAAGGTATAAATTTAAAGAAAATAGACTTAAAATCATATTTAAACACTTTTAAAAACATCGGAACGCCTCCCTAAATGCATCGTTGATACTTCCATTATATTCTGCTCTTAGCTCATCTGCATTTCGGTGAAGAATAATCTTTCCTTCATTGATGAAGACAACATCATCTAGGATAGATTCAATATCCGAAATTAAATGCGTACAAATCAGCAGAGAAGCATTTGGATTTAGGTTTGTAACAATCAGATTTAAAATCAAATCTCTAGCCGCAGGATCTACACCTGCAATGGGCTCATCTAAAATATACAAATCCGTATTACGGCTCATGACTAGCACGAGCTGAACCTTTTCCTTGGTTCCCTTAGATAGCTGCTTCATCTTATCCTTTGGATTGATATGAAGACGCTCTAAGAGCTTTAAAGCCTTCTCTTTATCAAAATCCTCATAGAAATCACGGAACATATCTACACATTCCATAACTCGCATATCCAAATTCAAATAAGTTCTTTCTGGCAAAAATGAAATATGCTTTTTGGATTCCACGCCAACTGGGTAATCACAAACAGTTACAGTACCACTATTTTTGCTGAGTAATCCATTGATGATTTTTATCAACGTTGTCTTTCCACTACCATTAGGTCCTAATAGACCAATAATCTTACCTGGTTCTAAGCTTAAGCTTACACCCCGGAGTGCTTCCTTATTTCCGTATCTTTTATAAAGGTCAACACACTCTAATACCATACTACTTCCCCTCCTTTAAAAGCTGAATCGCTTCTTCCTTTCCATAGCCGATGCCCTCCATCTGCTTAAGAAAATCCTGACAATAAATTTCTGCAAAGCTCGGTTTAAGACTGGAAAGAATTTCATGATTCTCCGTTATGTAGTACCCATTGGTACTTCTGGCCTCAATCAGACCCTCCTGTGCCAAAATATCATAAACCTTCACTACTGTATTAGGATTAATTCCTAAATATAATGCATATTCTCTCACAGATTTTATTTTGTCATTTGGCTTATATTTTCCTAGAATTATATCTCGTTTAAAAAGCTCTATGACCTGTAAAAAAATAGCCTTATCATTTCTCCATTCCATTCCATCACCTCTTTGTACCACATTAATAGTACATCAATTTTTACCAATTGTCAACATATTTTTCCTAAACTTAAAAAGGAGACTTATATAAGCCTCCAATCTATTTAACTTAAGAAATATAATTCCAGCCCTAAATTTTGATCCATCTTTCCTGTTTTAATCTGATAATCCAAGGTATTTAGCCGCTCAAGATGCCCCTTTATGGTAGAGAGGGTATGCTCCTTTGCGTTCTTCATCATATAATAGGCTCGTCCTGAGGAGACCTGTAAAAGCTCAGCCAAGGCAGCCTGATTGATTCCCGATTTAATCAAAATGTTTACATTATAAAGCTCCTGAAATTTATTTATCAATAAAGAGATCAACGTAGAAGCCTGCATACTTTTAAGTTTCATATCATAGTATCCCTTCAGCATCAGCTTTTTATTATTCGAAAGCACTGCGTCAATCAAGGCATAAACATTATCATCTAGAGGCTGAGAAACAAGATGCGTCACATCATCCTCAGTAATTCTTCGTTTCTCATAGGTATAGCATTCCAGCTGATCCATAAAGCCTCTTAGCTTGGATAAGGTATCCGCATAGCTAACTAAAAGCTTAATTGTAGACTCTTCTACCTGAAAGCCATCCTTTTCAAAATTAACCTTTGCATATTCCTCAAAATTAATATTCTTTGTTTTTATCTCAATCACAGAAGAAAACCGCTTCAGCTTTTGAAAGGCTTCGCTGGCATAATCCACAGAATTCATAAAAATCAAAAGAAGTATATTGCTGCTAGACTGATCATTCATAGCCTTCAAAAGCTCTACAAAGGCCTTTTCTGATTTTCCCAACAATACCTCCGCATTTTTAGCAACGACAAATTTAGTTTCATCAAACAAGGAAATGGTCGTAAGCTCATCAATCAGGGCATAAATCCCTTCATCTCCAAGATTGTACTGAATAGTTTCAGATGTCACCTCAAAGCCCTTTTTAATTTCCTCTATCTTTTGTTCTAAAGCCAAATAATCATCGGCAATAATTATGAAATTCGATGCCATAACCGATCACCTCGCAAGCTATATTCTCATTATATCACATTTTGAATGGATTTAAAAACATATCCATCATTTTTTAATTGCTGAATAATCATTTCTAAATCAACCGCATTATCCTTAGAAACCGTATGCATTAAAAGGATGGCTCCATTATGGATTCTTTTCATAACCTGCTTATAGCTGTACTGATTTCCATTAAACTTATCCTTATGCCAATCCACATAAGCCAAGGACCAAAACACGGATTTATACCCATTATCCTGTAATAGCTTGAGGCTTCTTTCATCAAACTCACCTCTTGGTGGACGAACATAGGAAGACATTTTTTTTCCAAACGTTTCATAAAATTTATTTTCTAATTTTTTAATATCCTCTAAAATGGATTCATTACTAGATTTAGTAAAATCCTTATGGGCATACGTATGGTTTCCTATGATATGTCCCTCATCCATCATTCTTTGAACTAAATCTGTTGCTGAGGTGAGATAGTGCCCTGTAATAAAAAATATAGCCTTTGTATCCGTATTTTTTAAGGCATCTAATATCATAGGCGTATAGCCATTTTCATAACCACAATCAAAGGTTAAATAAATTTCCTTTGTATCCTTTCCTATATAAACTCCTCCATTATTATTAATAATATCTCCATATTTACCAGCATTAGGACGTTCATTCCCATGGTTTACTAAACCGAAGCCGTAGGCATTTCCTCGAAGAGAAAACAAGGAGAACACAGCCAGCATTATCAATAATAAATACTTCTTCATTCTTTCACCTCCTCTTCTATAGTTTTAAGCAAATCATGTCGTTTTATGTTTAAATGATTAAAATTGATGCCCAGTAACAATCCGATACAAAGCACATAGACATAGAAAAAAAGGATGATAAAAAAGGAAAGAATTCCATACACAATTTTAAAATTAGAAAAAAGTTTCAGGTAGATGACAAAGCCAATAGTAAAAATGATAAAGTAGATTGTCGTAAACAAAATACCCTTATAAAGCCTTTTAATCTGATAGGTTTTTAAGCTGACCACCTGAACAACATACACCGTCATTACAAAAATGAATAATACCAACAATAAGGATAATCCTATATATAAATAGTTCAATTGAAGGATAAGCTCACTAGCTAATAAAGTGATGATATTCAGCCCTAGTAAATAAAGAATGGTAATTCCAATAGCCAATAGACGCTTTGAAATCGTAAAGGTATATGTCGCATCTGTGATATATTCTACAATTCCCATTAAATGATAATATAAAGAGGAGGCAGAATAAATACTGGTAATGACTAATAGGATAGAATAAGAGATATTATTCTGATAGTCAAAAAAATAAGCAATCAAATCCTTGAGCTTGCCATCCTCGAAGGTATTTAAAATGACCTCCTGGAAGGAATTAGAAAAAAGTCCAGACACGATGATAAATAAAAATAAAAAGGAGCCTCCATTCATAATTAAGCTAAAGGCAATTGCGCTCGCCAGGGTTGGTATTTTTTTATCCATAATAAAATGATAGATTCGTGAAATCATTTCATCCTCACCATTCATTAGTATGAAGAATCCCCAAACAATTCATACGAAAAAAGAACCCTTATTTAGGATTCTTCTCTACTTATAATCAAATCTAAAAGCTCTAATACCTTTGCCCTGTATTCCCCCTTCAAATAGAAGGTATAGGCACAGACATATGGATATTGAGAAATTAAAATCAAATTCCGATAGTTCTCAAACACCTTCTGTTCTACAGAAGTTAAAGAATAATTTTTAAAAATTACTTTGAGGGCTTCGTCCCATTCTAAAATCATCTTAGAAAGAATTTCTGAAGCAGAAAGATGAACTAAATCTTCCTCCTCTAGCTCAGGGGCTGTCTCAGAAAGAAAGCAGTTGATGTTGACCTCGGTTCCAGCCATATTAAAATCAATAAGACCAAAGAACTCGCCATCCTTCATCAAAATATTAGAATCGTTCAAATCTCCCTGAAATACACAGCGTGGTAGTTCCTGAAAGACCTTTTGAATTTCATCTCGATTTTTTTGATTAAATTCCTCTATTTGCTTTGCCAGAGGTTCTTCTGAAATATCCCTTAAAGAAGAAATTAAGGCATTACAATTCTCCTGTTTTTCATCCACATCTTCATCTAAAGGAGCCAAATCTAAGATGCTCCACATAGAACGAGTTTGCATCAACTCCTGATTGGTATACCTACTCGCAAACCTGCCCAAATGCTCAATCTTTTGATAAAATATAGTTTTTCTATCCATTTGAATATTTGAGGCTAATTCATAATCTGCATATTCTGTAAGATAATAAATTTTATCTTTAGCTGTAACTATATAATTTCCTCTTAAAGTTTTCCTAAAGCTAGGGGCATAAATCCCGAAGGAGCGATATCTTCCAATTAGCTGATTCAGCTCAGATATTCGTTCCTCCGTCATCGCAGTTAAGCTGTTGATTCGAAGAACCCATTGCTGATCAAAAACTAATGTTTCTCGGTAATCTCCTGGACGAGAGGTAACCTCTCTATGGGTTAATTTCTTATAGCTAAGCCCATATTCCTTTAATATATTTATATAAAGCTTTTTCCTCATAGGTGTTCCTCTTTCTTAATCTGCTCAAGAAAGAAAAGCTCCTCTTTGGTAAGCTTTCGGTTTTCTAAAAGGTCTGGGCGACGCAATAACGTTTTTCGTAAGGCTTCTTTCAATCTGAACTCACGGATAAGCTTATGGTTACCATTCACCAAAACCTCTGGAACGACACAGCCTTTATACTCTAAAGGTCTAGTGTACTGTGGATATTCCAACAGTCCGTCAGAAAAGGAATCATCCTCACTGCTTTCCTTACGAATGGCATGATCTAAAAGACGAACCACACTATCACATATCACCGCCGCAGCAAGCTCTCCACCCGTTAGGACATAATCCCCAATGGATATTTCATCATCTACATAACTGCGGATACGCTCATCAAAGCCCTCATAATGTCCACAGATTAAGACAAGCTCCTCCTTTGAGGAAAGCTCTTTGGCAACCATCTGTTCAAAACGACGACCCTGAGGAGTCATTAAAATTTTATAGGAATTGGCTGTAGAATTGGCAGCTATTGCCCGGTCTACCACATCACAGGCCAAGACCATCCCTGCACCACCACCATAGGGAGTATCATCTACATGATGATGCTTATCTAAGGAATACTCTCGCATATCAATAAACTCTATACTACAAACCTGCTTCTCAATTGCTCGTTTCAAAATAGATTCCTGAAACAGTCCAGCAAGCATGTTAGGAAACAAGGTTAAAATCTTAATTTTCATGGAACAGTCCCTCAATTTCTTTTACAATAATTCGGTCAGAAACCTCCAAAATAAATTCATTTAAAAAAGGAACATAATATTTCTTCTCCTGATAGCTGATATAAATATAGTCACACTGAGGAAGCTCTTTTACTTCTTCTACCACTCCACGTGCCTCTCCAACCTGATTGTATACGGGAAGTCCAATCAAATCACTATAGTAAAATTCATCCTCCTCTAAGGTCTCTAGGCGATCCTCCTCAGATACATAAAGGTCATCCAAATGATATTTTTCTACGAGATTAATATCCTCCAGCTGTTCAAAGCTAACCAATAAATAGTTCCCAAAGGAGCTTGCCTTGGCAACGATAACAGGAATGTATTCCTCCTTATGCTTGATATAAAGACGATTGCCCTTTTTAAATCGATCAAAATCCGTCAGCACCTGTACCTTCAGGTCTCCCCGTATTCCATGTGTCGTCATAATTTTTCCACAGCGATAATACTTCATACCTCTAATCTCCTATTCCTAAAGCAAAATTATTATATCAAAATTTGAGGGAAAACAAAAGTCTTCCCCTCAAAAAAGCCATTTCTTCCACTGAGCTGTCAATTCCTCTAAGGATACCTTCGCATTGGCAGGACTCGTAGAAGGAAGACAAACTGCCATCTCTAGAAGGTCTGGATATTCCCTTTTAAATAACTCATATGCCTTTTTTCCATTCAGCAAAATTCTTTTTATGGGGTAAAGCTCAACAATCCTTTGAATATCCTGCACCTCGGCAAAGCGGATGCTTTGATCACTCGATTTATGGATCTGACATGCAGATATCACATCAAATAAGGCAAGCTGATGACGGAGAATAAATTCTCTTTTTTCTTCAATACCCATAGAATAGACATCCTCTTCATATAACCGAGATAATACCTTCCAAAAACGATTCTGAGGATGCATATAATAAAATCCCTGTTCTATAGAGGCTACAGAAGGAAACGTCCCCAAAATCAAAATATGAGAATTAGAATTTATCACTGCTGAAAACGGGTGATGCTTCTGTTCCATTTATAGTACCCTCCGAACCTCTTGATTTAATATAGATAATAAATAACAATAAACAGGCTTTTTGGATTTAGAAGAAATGTATGCCTTATAGATGCTGAGCTGACGAATATACTCCTCACTATCTACAGAGGCAAGCTTATAATCAATGATATCTATATGATCCTGATATTCAGCAAATAAGTCGATAATACCATGATAGCTTTCTCCTTCTGCTTCAAAATAAAATTCATGTTCATGATAGGTTTTAGCTTCTGCCATATTTTTAAATACTTCTGTTTTAAGAAGTTTCGTTAAGGTTTCCTTTATAAAGGAATTTACTGGCAAGGCATCAATTTCAGGATTCTTAAAATCTAAAATTTCTAAGCATTCATGAAAGCTTTGTCCTAGCTGAATTGCTGTTTTGAGCTTATGATCTGTAATCTGCTTCAGTTCTTTGGATATATTCTGTTTTACGATAGCTTCACTTTCATAAGCTTCCTCTTGGTAGGAAATAGGGGTCCCCTCAAACTCAAAAACGGAAAGCTTATTATACCTATACTGATTAGATAGACCAATTTCCTCACAAGAAATAAGCTTGGTTTGTTCCTTTACAAAGTGTAAGGACTGAAGCATTTGATTAAAGCTTGAGATAGTGCTTCCCTCCCTATACTCCTTCTGGTTAGAAATCAAATAGAACTTCTCTCTGGCTCTTGTTAATGCGACATACAATAATCTGATTTTTTCAGATAAATCAGCCTTGCGAATCTCTTCTGCAGCCAAAGCCTTGACAATCGTATTGCTGCTAGTCTCATCTGCATAGGGAATATATACTCCGTACGTTCTAGATAAGCCAAAGGTATCCTTCAAATCCTTCTTATTAAAGCTGCTCCCCAGCATTGGAAAAAAACAGTATGGGAACTCCAAGCCCTTTGACTTATGAATCGTCATGATATGGACGCTATTGCTAGAGGTTCCTGCAAGCTTATATTTGAGGGCAATGCCCTGCTCAAACAGCTTTGCAAAATAAGAGCTGGCCTCTACTACAGACATTCCTGTATGCTTCATGGTTTCAAATAGAGAATGAATATATTCTAAAACGACACAGGAGTTATTCACATCTCCAATGGTAGGAAGCTTCTCATAAATATGGAAATACTCTGCAATCTCATAAAAAAGCTCATCCATAGAAATGCTAGAAGCTTTACTTGCGAGGCTAGCTACAATTTCCTGAAGCTCATTTTTTTCCTTTTTACACACCATACGATAAACAGTGTCCTCATCATAGCTAAACAAAAAGCTTCTTGCAATACTCGCTAACGCATGGTCATAGGTCTTGTCATAACATTGATTCATCTGACCTGTGATTAATATCAAGATATTAGCTATTAGCTTAGGTAAAATAGAATCCCTTAAATCCAAGTCCGCTTCAATAGAAAGTGGAATTCCCAAATACTCAAATACCTTTTTAAAGGTCACAAAGCTTTTAGTCTTATCAATTAAAATCGCAATATCAGAATAACAGACCTCTTTAAAGGCATCCTTTCTTAAGCATTTTAGATTAGTAGAAATCAGCTTTTTAATTTGATATCCACAAAGGAAAGCTTCGACCTCTTCTTCAGTATACCCATCTGGCAATTCATAGCCTAAAATCTCCATAGCATAGGAGGTATCCTGTAATAGTTCTTCATATTTCTTTTGACCATACCGCATTTGATGCTCATAGTTATAATTGGCATCCCCCTGCTCATTCGTCATTAAAAAGGAGAATATAGAATTTATGTCATCTAAAACCTCCCGCCGAGAACGGAAATTATCCACCAAATCTATTTTTAAACCACCATCATTTTGGGCATATCTTTCATATTTGGATTTAAAAATATAAGGGTTGGCATTCCGGAAACGATAGATGGACTGCTTAATATCTCCAACCATATAACAGTTATGGTTAGAAATGGCAGAGATAAAAGCCTCCTGTAAATCCGAGGTATCCTGATATTCATCAATTAATATCTCTTGATAGCTCAACTGAAGCTCCTGATGGACAGCATCATTTTCCTTGACCAAACGAATAGCAAGCTTGGCAATGTCTATATAATCAAAGGCCATAATCTCATACTTATAGGCAAGTAGCTCATTTAATAGTCGTAAGGAAAGCTTCAATAAATAAAGAACATCCTCCTGAATAGAATAAAGCTCCTCTCTTGCCTCCTCAAGATGAATATACTTTGAAAAATAGCTCGTCTTCACTTCCTTCCATAAATCCGCACATTTTGTTTTTTCTATTTTGACAGACTCATCTGCCTTTGAATTTACTCTCGGAAGACTCATCATCTGGAGGATAGTAGCCATTTCATCATAGGAGGTACAATCAAACTGGCTAACCAAAGCTGTAACCTCTTCAGATAGCTTTAAGCTTTCTGAATCCCCTCCTGCAAGCAAAGCCAGCTGTTCTAGCTTCTCCTTCAATATGGAAGCCTTAGAAAGAGCTAAGGTCTCATATTCCTTTAAAAGAAAATCTAGAAATTGAGGACTATAATATTTCTTTTCATATTCCCGTACAAACACATGCTCATCTACGATAAGCTCCAGCTTCTGAGCCAAGGAGAGAACGATATTCTTAATATTTTCATCATTCTGCTTCGCATATTTTTTTAATAGTCGATAAAATTCTGGAGAGTGAGCCTGATAGAGCTCCATAAACATCTTGTCTAATAGCTCTCTTTTTTTAAGCTCCAGCAAGGATTGATCTAAAATCGTAATGTTTTTATCAACGCCCAAGTAAAAATAATACTTTTTGACTAACGCAAGGCTATAGGCATCAAAGGTTGTAATAAAGGCACTATCGATTAAACTTGCAGCCTCATCTAAATGATGCTCTAAAAGCTTAGAACGAATCCTTTCCTTCATCTCCTGGGCAGCCGCATTGGTGAAGGTTAAAACAAGAACCCTTCTGATGTCATTTCCCTGCAGACAATACTCTAGAATACGTTCCGATAATACCGCAGTTTTTCCAGAGCCAGCACCCGCTGAAACTATGATGTTTTGTCCTCTTGTGTAAATTGCTTTCTTTTGCATTTCCGTCCAGGCCATCTCATTTTACCTCCTTTCCAAAGGGTTTATAGGACAGCTCTACGATATCCCGTTCCTCATAGAAGCAGATATCCTTATATTTACAAAACTGACACGATTCATTTTTTCCTCGTATCATCTTAGGAGCTATCTCAAAGCTTCCCTGCTTGATATTATGAGCAGCAGTATCCATTAAAGTATCGACCATCTGAATGATTTCACCCTGCTGCTCCTCCTTAAATATTTTAGAATAGCTTCTGAACCCATCACGAGTTAAGCCTAAAGATTTAATATAGGTACTATTGGCAAATGTTGGATCTAATAGGGGAATGAGACTCATATTAGAAACGGTATACCCTTCTAGCATGAACTTCTTTGCCATCTGAGCCTCTACACTTGATTTATTATCAAAAATGACTATGTTCACCTTTTGTAAATAAATGCCAATGATATGGAGGTTAAGATTTAAAAAAGGCTCATAATGGGCAAGCAAATACATATAGGAGGGAAGCTGTAAATGAAAGCCATCCTCAATATTATCCAAGCTTACAACATCCGCTCCTGTCTTGTAGTCAACAATCGCTGCATACACATCATCACCAACAACTTTATACATGAGCTTATCTATAAAGCCCTCAAAGGTATAGCCATCTCGTTCTACCACAACATGCTCTTCTCTACGGATTTCCTTAAGCTCACTTTGATGCTCATGAAGCTGATTAAAGGCTAAAATATTTCTCAAAACCTCTTCCATCTGCGTAAAGAAAAATTCATCCTTTGCGTCTACCGCATACTCCTTCCTATTCCTTAAAGCGGATACCTCAAACTGGAAATCTGGAGCGTAGCTATCCTCTAAAACAGCATGAGAAAAGGTTCCCAACCTAGCTGCCATCTGAGGCTTAAATTCATTTAAGTTTAAGATACGGTCGGCATAATAGCTAAAGGGACAAGCAAAATAGAGCTTCACATTGGAATAGGCCAGCTTCAGCTTTTTATCCTGAAAATGAGCCTGCATCAAGTCTTGAGAAAGCCCCTTATATTTATGCTGATAGGAGCGATAAGGAATCGAACGGATTCCATAATCTGTAAGCGCCTTAGCTACATTGCCATATTTCAAATACTCATCAAAGAAGCTCGTTAACCGAAGCTCATCTTCTAATCTAGCATATCCATAATCCACCACTGGTCTTACCTGCTCCATATGAAGCTTTTGAACCAAAAGAGAAGGCAAAAACTCTTCTGTTTTCGCAGAGCACTTATAGCTGATTGTTAAATTCTTGGTACTGCCGAGGAAATCCTCCAACTGCTGATAGGCTTGTTCATTCCTCTCATAGGAGGCTGAATAGCCTAAAAATACCAGGTCATTATCATTTAAAAATCCCTGTTCCTTATAAAGCATCGGAGAAGCTCCCAAATTAAAACCCACATAAAAGCCATACTCTGTGTCCTCCAGCATTCTGTAATCTGAGACTAAAGAAACTGCTTCCTTATATCTTTTTTCAGAACAAGTGGCTTCCTTAAATAAGGCTGTAAGTAAATCTATACAGGCTCTCGGCTCCTCTTCTGCTAGCTCATAATCATTGATAAGCACTATAATTTTAGAATATAGCTTATCCTCTACATTTAATCCTTTGAGTGCTTCCTGAAAATTAGAGGCTGACTGACAGTTTTTCAAAAAGCTTTGAATCAAAGGGAGGGATAAAATATTTTTATTAGGAGGGAGATTGAGACTAATTTTATAACTCTTTGCCAATCTACGAAATAAAAACTGGTACGATTCATCGGCATTAAAAATAAAGATACGTTTTGGAGAAATTCCCTTTCTAAGAAGATTGGTAATCTGGTTAAAGACATAAAGACATTCCTCTAAAATCGTTTGGAATTCAAAAACCTTATGTTGATACAGGCTTTTTCTTTGCTGGTACTCATAAACGGTCGTATATTGCTTTACCATAGCCTTTCTTCTTTGATGTTCCTTTGATTGATCTGGATCAATAAAGGTAAGAGGAAACTGTTTCAAATAATAGGGAAATAAAGGAGTACGCTTTAAATAGGAATGCTCTTCTAAAAAACGATACACCGATACAATGCTATCCAGCTTTGGATGATTATAAAATTTATTTTCCAATTTTGGAATGGCTTCTAAATATTCCTTAGCTAAGGCATAGGAAAAGCTATATTTTTTCATTATAGCGATAAGTGCACCCTTAGAAATTGTAAAGGTTAGCTTTTCTTCTAATTCCTGAGGAGTAAGAAATTTATAATTGATAAATCCCTGTTGTTCCCGAATTAGCTTTTCTTTATAAGCCGCGTTTGTAACTATAAAGCCCTCTTTTATTTCCATATCCTTTCACCTCTATCCTTATTATCGCATCAATAGATACATAATTTATGTACCATTTAGAAAAAAGCTATATTTCTATAGCTCCTTTAAAAAAGTTTTTGTATCATCAAAATCAATCCGTTGTTCCTTGTATAAAGCCCCATAAGCTCTTTTAAAAGCTTTTCTAGACATATTAAAAATTTTTTCAACCTCTTCACTGCTAGATTTGGCAGTCAAAGGTAGCACACCCTTATGTGCTTTTAAATATTCCAATATGGTAGCTTTATCCTCATCCATTAAAATTTCCTTATGCTCATTTAAGGTTCCATAAGCTTCTTTAGAAAGCATTTTAGTGATGGTAACCTCAATTTTCTCGCCCAAACGATACTGACGTCTAAGCTGTGTATTAGGAACAAAGACATAGACACGGTCCTCTGTAATTAAGCCAAGCCCCTTTTCTAAGATTCTTTGAACATAGGCTATGACCCTTTCATTTTCCTCATACTGCTTAGAGGAATGACAAGCTAAAATATCATATCTTCCCAAAGGCTTTGCCACTAAATAATTTTTTTTAAGCTTTAAGCCGCAAAATAAGGTATCCCCTACTATTGGCCATTGTTCCTGACGATATGGTAAATTATCCTTAGAAATAAACAAATCCTTTGGAGTTCCATTATCTACGAATATTCCTATATCTATACCGTTTACTACGGTAACAAAATTTGGTTCCTCTAAAAAAAGCTTAGGCTCCTGCATCGTAGCTGTTTTTCGATTTTCCTTATCTGTATACACATAAACGGTAACCTGCTCATTTTCCTCTAGTTCCTTTAAAGACTCCTTATAATGCATCAAGATTTCTTCTTTCCCATCTGTAAGCATAAAGCCTAAGTCGGACTTACGAACCATCTGCAATGTATTTCTTTTCCCTATTTCTATCAATTTCGATCCCCATCCTTATAATTTCTGTCCGTCTGTTGCTGGTACATTTCTTTCTTTTTTTGAAAGTCCTTTTTTTGAACTCCCTTTTCAATTTTTTTAATTAATTCCTTTTCTTTTGTTGTCAATTCTTTCATGACTTTAGCTCCTTAACGCCACGCTCCTCTAGCATAGCTATGATATCAGCAATATTGACCTCAGTTTCATAGGTATCCTGACTTTTCGTATTATAAAAGATTTCTAAGAAATATTTTTCAAAGGTATATAAGGTTAAGCAGTTCGTCACTAAGTTTTGTTGTCTAAGATGATAGGATTTAATGCGAGATAAACTCAAGGTAAAATCCTTTTCTGGAAGCAGTTTTTTTGTAAAAAGAGAAAGCCTTTGAAAGTAAAGATTTTCTTTTCCTATCGTCATAATAAAGTCTGCCTGTCCCTTTGTATAAATTTTTCCAACATTGGCCTTTAAATAAACAACACCTGGCCGATGTCCCTTAAGCTGATGACTGGTTCTATAAAATAAAATGATTTGTTTTCGATTCAAAACGACCACCTCAAATCCTATTTTTCATTATATCATTTCTCCCTTACTTTTACAATTCATTTAAAAACAAGGTGAAAAATAAAAAACATTTGACAAGCGCTTACATTCGTGGTAAGATATAGGTGTAATAAATAATAACTTTTCAAATAATCTCTCCCAAAACACGGAAAAAGGCTTATCTCTAATGGTAAGCCTTTTTCTATTCCTAAAGGTATTTTAGAATTTCATTGACAAACTCAAGCGTATTGGCAGAGCCTCCTAAATCTTTAGGAAGGATCTCTTTCTTCTCTAAAACTATATCTAATGCCTGGCGAATATTTTGGGCTGACTGGGTTTGTCCTAGCTCCTGTAACAGCATGAGAGCTGCTTCTAAAAGAGCCGTTGGATTGGCAATTCCTAAGCCTGCAATATCAGGAGCGGAGCCATGGACAGCCTCATATATCTTAACTGTATCACTCAAATTGGCACCTGGAACTAAGCCCAGTCCTCCAACTAACCCGGCAATTAAATCCGATAAAATATCTCCATATAAGTTTGGAGCCACAATTACATCAAACCTTTCAGGATACATCACAAGCTGCATACACATGTTATCAATAATCTTGTCATCCGCTTCTATCTGAGGATACTGCTTGGCAATCTCCTGAAAGATAGATAAAAATAAGCCATCACTCTTTTTTAAAATATTGGCCTTATGGACACAGGTTACTTTTTTTCTGTTTTGAGATTGAGCCAATTCAAAGGCATAGCGAATGATTCTTTCACTTTTGGTTTTAGTAATCCTTTTGATTGCTTCAAAGCCATCTGGAATTTCCTGTTCAATACCTAAATACAAATCCTCCGTATTCTCACGAACAGTTATGATATCCACATTTTGAAATTTGGATATTCCTGGTATGGATTTGGCTGGACGAACATTCGCATATAAGTCAAATGCCAACCGTAGCTCGACATTGATGGAACGAAAGCCAGTACCTATCGGTGTTGTGATAGGACCTTTTAAAACATATTGATAGGTTTGAATGGCTTCTAGAACCTCCTTAGGAAGCAATGCTCCGTATTTTTCATAGGCAGTACTTCCTACATCATAGGGGTGAAACTCAATATCTGCCCCAGAAGCCTTAATTATTTTACATACGGCATCCGTAATTTCTGGGCCAATGCCATCCCCCTTTAATATAACAACATCTAACATTTTACATCCCCCACATATTTTGTAGCTGGTCTACATATTTTATCACAATACAGGATTCCTTCCATATTATGGGCAATCCAGCCCGCCGTTCTAGCACACGCAAAAATTGGCAGAAATAAATCTCTAGGAATACCCAACATCTCATATATTAAACCTGAATAAAAATCAACGTTGGCACAGACCTGCATTCCTTTCTTTTGGCTCAAAATCTGGACAGCTAAGACCTCAAACCGCTCAAAAAAAGCGAACTTCGTATTACCTTTACTTCTCGCAAGAACAGAGGCTTTCTTTTTCAAAATTTCACATCTTGGATCACTCTTCGTATAAATGGCATGCCCAATTCCATAGACTAAACCCGATTTATCAAAATAGTCCTTGGCAAGAATGCGCTCAATTCTATCTATTAATATAGCATCGCTTGCATCCTCCTTCACATCCTCAAGAATCGTATTCATCATATCTAAAGCCTTTTGGTTGGCACCACCATGCTTAGGACCCTTTAAGGAGGCAAGGCTAGCCGTCAGCATCGAATAAAGATCTGTGTGGGTAGAGGCAACCACAGTTCCTACAAAGGCGGAATTATTTCCACCACCATGGTCGGCATGAACCGTAAGACACATATCTAATAGTTCTGCCTCTAACGCCGTAAATCCACCATCATTTCTAGATAAATAGAGGAGATTTTCTGCAAAGCTGTATTCCTTTTTAGGGTAATGAATGCTAAGCGTGTCTTTATCTAAATAATGTGTTTTTGCCTGAAGAGAATAGCTCACCAGGGCAGGCATTTTAGCAATTACGGCAATTCCCTTTTTTAATAATTCTAAAGGCTCTACACTATCTGGATTCTCATCATAGGAGTATAAGGATAACACACAACGCATCAAATGATTCATAATAGAGCTACTAGGATTTTTTAAAATGATATTTTCTACAAAATCCATAGGCAAAGGATAAGCATCTGATAAAATTGCTTTAAAAGATTTTAGGTCCTCTTCGGTTGGCAAATCCGAAAATAGCAGTAAATACATCGTTTTTTCAAAGCTAAAGGTTTCATCCTGTTCTATTATTTTTTTTAAATCATAGCCTCTATATAAAAGAATTCCATCCTTTTCCTTTTTTTCCTGCTGAACCAACTTATAGCCATCTACCTCTGCCACCTTGGTAAGCCCCACCAATACCCCGGTGCCATTTGCGTTTCTCAATCCTCGTTTGACCTGATACGTGTCATAAAGCTCAGCATCAATTCTTCCCTTAGTCAAAAGCTCTTGATATTTTTTCTCAATAAAGTCCATCCCATCACTCCTTATAGCGTGTTCAATAAGCCACCACAAAGGATTAAATGATACTCCTCCTCTGTCAGTAGATTAGGCACAATATATTCTTTTTGTCTTGTCACATTAACAATCTTTATTTCATCTTTTGTATGCGTGATTTCTAACTGGTCTAATACTTCTGCCTCAATATCCATCTCAATAGGCAATATTCCAAAATTTATTAAATTCTTCTTATGGATTCTAGCAAAGCTCTTCGCAATGACTACCTGAATGCCTAGATATCTAGGCGCAATAGCGGCATGTTCTCGAGAAGAGCCCTGTCCATAATTTTCCTTAGCAACGATAATGCCACCACTATGAGCCTGACAGCGTTCGTAAAATTTTTCATCAATATTTGAAAATACAAACTTAGAAATTTCTTCTATATTACTGCGGTAAGGTAGAACCTTAGCCCCTGCTGGCATAATATGGTCGGTTGTTATGTTATCTCCTAAGGAGATGACAACTCTACGGTCATAGAATGCTGGTATTGGGAAAAACTTAGGCAAAGGCTTAATATTAGGTCCCATCACAACCTCTTTTTTATATTCTGGATAACATAAAAGACTGTTTTCTAAAGGATAAGCTACATCTAAGGAAAAGGCATCTAACGACAGTCCTAGTGGTGAGGTTATGTATCCTGTAATACTGGATATTGCTGCAACCTCTGGAGATACAAGATAGACCTTCGCTGAATTTGTTCCACTACGGCCATAAAAATTACGGTTGAAGGTTCTTAGGGAAACTGCATCTGTAGCAGGGGACTGCCCCATTCCGATACATGGACCACAGGCTGCCTCTAAAATTCTAGCACCGGCCTTTAACAATACCTCAAAAATTCCACTTTTCGTAATCATTTGGAGCACCTGATTTGACCCTGGAGCGATTCCCAAGGACACATCCTTATGCACCTTTTTTCCCTTTAAAATAGAGGCCACCTTTACAAAATCTGCATAACTAGAATTCGTACAGCTACCTATTAAAACCTGATTGACCTTGACATTGGTCAGCTCCTTTATTTCCTTTACGGAATCTGGTGAGGATGGACAGGCCGCTAAAGGCTCTAGAGCTGATAAATCAATTTCATATTCCTCATCATATACTGCATCTGGGTCTGCCTTAAGCTCCTGATAGTCTTCTTCTCTTCCCTGAAGCTTCAAGAAGGCATGCGTATTTTCATCTGAGGGAAAAACAGAGGAGGTGGCTCCTAGCTCAGCTCCCATATTACATATTGTGGCTCTTTCATAGACGGATAACGACTTCACTCCATCCCCATAGTATTCTATAATTTTATTGACACCGCCGTGTACCGTAAGCATCTGTAAAAGCTTTAAGATGACATCCTTGGCTGCCACACCAGACCGAAGCTGTCCTGTAAGCTTAACTCCAACAATTTTAGGATTTACAAGCTCAAAAGGAATTCCAGCCATCGCACAAGCCACATCCAGTCCACCTGCACCAATGGCTAAAGCACCTAAGGCAGAGGAGGTGGGGGTATGAGAGTCACTACCTAAAATGGTAACACCAGGCTTAGCAAATCGTTCCAAATGTACCTGATGACAAATCCCATTTCCTGCCTTGGAAAAAATAATGCCATATTTATCTGCAACCGTCTGTAAGAATACATGGTCATCTGCATTCATAAATTCATTTTGAAGGGTATTATGATCCACATAGCTCACTGAAAGATCTGTTGCTACACGTTCTACTCCTAGGCTAATAAATTCCAAATATGCCATCGTTCCTGTCGCATCCTGCGTTAATGTTTGATCAATTTTAATCTTTATATTATTATCTTTTTTAGACTGCAAATGAGCATCTAAAAGCTTTTGTGTCACTGTCTTTCCCATACGTTTCTCCTTACTTTATATTTTTCTATTATATCACAGAATGAGAGTTGTTACCAAATATATTCTCTACTTTTTTATAAAAATAAAGAAGGCAACCAAATTGCCCTCTTCCCTTTAAAAGCGAATTAATGCATATAACTTTTTGCCACGTCTTACCACAATAAATTTTCCTTCAATAGCTATATCCTTAGATAAAGTAAAGCCCTCTTCTGTAATCTTGTCCCCATTGATGTTTACAGCTCCATTGCGGATAAACTCTCTAGCTTCACGCTTAGAGGATGCTAGCTTTAGCTCGATTAAGGCATCTACTAAAGATGGGTGTTCTAAGGTGACAGATGGTAAATCATTAAATCCCATTTCAATTTCCTTAGCAGTTAAGGATTTAATATCTCCACTAAACAACGCATTAGAAATTTTTACAGCCTGCTCATAGGCCTCTTTCCCATGAATGAAGGTGATAACCTCTCTGGCAAGAGCTTTATGAGCCTCACGTAAATGAGGTGCTGCTTGATGCTTCTGTTCAAGCTCTGCAATCTCCTCCTTAGATAGGAAGGTCAAAAATTTCAAATAATCAATCACCTTGGTATCCTCAGAATTAATAAAGAATTGATACATCTCATATGGAGATGTCTTGGCAGCATCTAGCCAAACGGCATGCCCATTGGTCTTACCAAATTTGACACCATCGCTCTTTGTTAAAAGAGGCATGGTAAAGGCATAAACCTCCTTTTGTTCCTTCTTACGGATAAGCTCAATTCCAGCTGTAATATTTCCCCATTGATCCTGACCAGCTACCTGCATTGTAACATTTTTATGCTGGTTTAACCACCAAAAATCTAATGCCTGCATAATCATATAGGAAAATTCTGTGTAAGTAATTCCTTCATCTAATCTACGACTTACGATGTCCTTATTTAGCATATAGTTCATATTAAAAAATTTACCAAAATCGCGTAAGAAATCAATAAAATTGATATCCTTACTCCAATCGTAGTTGTTTACTACTTCACAGCCAAATAAAGAGGTCAGCTGGCTTTTTAAGCACTCAAAATTATGCATAACAGTTTCCTTGGTTATCATAGGTCTTTCACTATCTGGCTTTGGATCTCCAATTAACCCAGTAGCTCCTCCTACCAAAATGATAGGGTGATGTCCAGCATCCTTTAATCTTTTACAAATTAAGAAGCTAGAAAAATGTCCTATATGCAAACTATCTCCTGTAGGATCGGTTCCAATATAAAAGGTCATTCCCCCTGCGTTCAGTTTTTCCTTTAAGTCTGGACTTGAAACATCCTTAATCAAGCCTCTCCATTCTAATTCTTCATAAATTCCCATACTTCACTTCTCCTTTTTAAATAAAATAAAAGTCCTTAGAAATATCTAAGGACGAATAAAATCCGCGGTACCACCTTAGTTCTATAGCTTATGTCTATAGCCCTCTTTCCTGCTTCTCCAAGAGTGTAATTCAAGTATAAAGAACCATCTATTTTCACCAACCATAGATTCTCTAATATGTTTTCTTTTATACTCTACTAAGTTCTCATCCTCAAAGCCTATGAATTTGTAGATTCCCTTTTAACAAAACGATATGGAAGTAAAACACGATTTGTAGTCACTTCCTCCTGCTTCATATACTTCGTTAATAAACGCATAGAAACAGCTCCTATATCATACACCGGAGTATCCACACATGTCAAGTTTGGATTTGATAAAATTGCATACTTTGTATTTTGTAAGCCCACAACGGATATATCATCAGGGATATGCATTCCGTTTTTTTGAGCGACATTCATAAAACTGATAGCGATACTATCTCTTACAGCCAAGGCAGCATCAATCTTATTATTTTTAAAAAACTCTGTAAAATGTAATGTATTAACAGAAACATCTCCACTTGTTCTAAAAATTCTTGGTTCTAAGCCTGCTTCCTTCATAGCATCTATGTAGCCTGCTTCCTTCTTGGCATTGATGGAATATCTTCTAACAGTAGAAAACAGATACACATTTTTTCTTCCATAGGCCAGCATTCTCTTTGTAATATCATAGGTAGCTGTCTCATAATCAATGGCTACACTTGGAATAGACTGGTCATCATAGAAGACATTGGATAATACGACAGGAACCATAGACTCCTGAATATAATCCATTGCCAGCTTCATCTGCTCCTTATCTAATTCATCATTTAAAAATAAAATACCATCAATTTGTTCTGCAATTACAGTACGCATCGCATCTGTAATATCCTCATTTACACCAATAGAAAAAATCTTAATCGAATAATCATACTTCTTTGCGATATCAATGATACCACCTAATAGCTGTGCTGTAGAAGCTCTGGACACATCTGCCATAACGATGCCGACAGTAGTGGTTTTTCTACTTGCAAGTCCTCTCGCAATCGCATTTGGACGATACCCTAACTCTTTAATAACTCTTAATACCTTTTCCCGTGTTTCTGGGTTTACCTTCTCTGGATTATTCATTACCCTACTAACGGTTGCTAAAGAAACCTTTGCAGCTCCTGCTACATCATAAATTGTTGTGTTTGCCATCGAAAAATCACCTCACATTTGTATTTTATTATATCATATAAAATATTTATTTTCAATCATTTTCATGAAATCGTTTTTACAATTCGCATTTCGACATACTTTTTAAATTACATCTAAAATTATGAAGCAGTTTTTCGAAAAAATATAAAAAATAAGACGGGAAAGTCCCGTCTAATCCTATATCATTTTCTACAATTGGCTACTGCATCTAAGAAGGCTTGGTCTAGAGACTTCACTCCAGATAATACATCATCAATCAGCTTCCCAACCTCAGTTCTAGCAGTCGCTAAGCCTGTAAAAGGAGCTGGAAAATAATAGTAATCCACATAAGCACTACAAACTAGCGCTACCAAAGGAATAATTCCTTGTGAATTACGACTTCCATCGCCTGTCAAAAGCCATGCCTGATACTCTGGAACCTCATAGGTCGATTTTAACACTGGATTATAGCCAGTTTCCATAGAGAAGCCTGCCTGAGCTTCTGGAGTCAAAAGATAATCCTTCATAAAAGTCCAGGTTTTTTCCATCTTTGGTTGGCTTTTTTTCATCATGCAAAGAGATGCCCCTTGGAATGGAACCTTCAGTTCTTTACCGAAAAATGCTGGAATAGGTGCAACTTTTATATCATAGCTTCGATTTTGCCAAATAGCTCCTGAGGTGGAGGCAATTAAGAAATCGACAGCTGAAACATCTAAGTAGGCCTCTGATGGGTTTGTGTAATATCCTGCATCATGCCAAGTCTTAAGCATCTGTACAAATTCCCGATTTTTAGTGGTATCAAATAAAATATGCTCTCCTGTTGCAGAGGTAAAATCAGATTGTAGCTGTGCTGCCATCGTCATAAATAGATTGCTGGTGCTGTCTGACCCAAGGATGTAGGGCGCATCCTTATATTGTACAAATTGGGGTACTGCCTCCCAGGTTGCAGGATATAAGGTTTGCTGCGTATAGATAACTTCTGTTTGTTTGAGGAAAGGAAGAGAATACAAAACGTCATCCCCATAGGCTTTTCCCTCTTCATAAAAGGCCTTGACAAACATGTTTTTTTCATCAGATGTATATCCTAGCTCCTTGTGATTGACAAAGAAATCAAGTCCAACAATCATTGATTTTTCCTTATAGGAGGCTACATGCTCTGGAAGACAATAGACCAAATCTGGTGTTTGCCCTGAGTCTTTATCTTCTAAGACCTTTTTATAGACCTCGTCGTATACTCCTAGATTGACATCTTCTATTGTCCAGCCTGGATTTGCTTCTTCAAACTGTTCAATGGCTGAAACTAATGTTTCCATTGTAGACTCTCGAAGCGTATGATAAAAAACAATATTTTGATTATCCTCTTCTGTTTCAATCTCTTTTTCTGTTCCACAAGCAACTAAACCAAGTACAAGACATGCTCCTAATCCTAAACCTAATATTTTTTTCATTTCACTACCGCCTTTTGCTTTTTCTGTCTTTATTATACCATGAAATGTCGAAAAAACCACTTTACAAGTGTAGCATTATTGTCACTTTATTAATAGCTTCTTTTCTTCAATATATTCCTTACAGGCTCTATCAATACAGCCTGCCCCCATAAAGCATAGGACAACATTGCTTTGAGTTAATAATTTATTTTTTGTATGGTAATCATATAAAGGAAAGTCTAAGGTCTTATATAATTGTTTTTCTAAAACTAAATTATGCGCCTCCCGAACACTGCTAAACAAGGTATAAAGATAACACTCATCAAACAAACTTAAGGCATTTTTAAACTCATCTATAAAGCATTGTAATCTAGTTATAGTATGAGGCTCAAAAATACAAATAAGTTTTTTGTTTCCATATTCTTCTCGAAGGGTTTCATAAATGGTTTTGATTTCGTTTGGATGATGTGCATAATCCGATACTAAAATTTGATTCTTGAGATTTGTTTTTTCATATCTTCGCTTTGGCATTTTAAAATTGGATATTCTTCTTTGAATTTGGAAATCCTTTACATCTAACAGCTTAGAAGCTAGATAAGCACCTACAAAATCATAAGCATACTTTTTTCCTACAACTGGCAATTGAAAGGTTGTTCTTAGAATCGTTACTTTCCCTCTATCATAGGTAAAAACCACATCATTCGCATCGCTCATTCCATATGTAATTACATTAGAGTTTCTATAATTAAATTCATCTCCATTTATAATACAAATCTTACTTTGTCTAGCAAACTGAAGAAAAGAGTTTTGATAGTCCTCCTTGGTCTTAAAAAAATCTGTATGATCATAATCCACATTTAAAATAACTGAAATATCTGGAGAATAATTTAAAAATGTATTTTTATATTCACAGGCCTCTAATAAAAAGATATTTTTGTTTCCCACCTGATATGAACCATCCCCAATTAAGGCTATGCTGTTTGGCAGCAACTCCGCAAGCATCTTTGTTGTCGTAGTTTTCCCATGTGTACCTGAAACACAAATCCATTGTTTATCCTTAAAATAGGTATCTAGAAAGCGGGGATACATTTCATATTTATATTTTTTATTTTTTAAAAATTTTGTAACACTATGCTCCTGATAAGCATTGCCGATAATATAATAATAGCTCTTTTTTAGATTCATGTTCGAAAAAGTTTCAATAGGAATATTGTCCGTATTTTTTATGGTATAAAACTCCTCCTCTACATCTACCCCTTTTACAATATGTCCCAATTGATACAAGATTTTAGCTAGTGCACTCATTGCAGAGCCCTTAATTCCAATCAAATAAAATAGCATAATATCACCTATTAATTTTATGAATCTAAGCTTTCTTATATACTTTATTATTTGTTTAAAACAAAAACCCAAAGGTTTTAGTTCCCTTTGGATTTTTCTTTATTAGAAATATTACTCTTCTTTAATTTTCAGTTTATTATCCTTAAAGGTCAAAAGATTAATTATGGATGTTACAACTAAGGAAATCACTAATAAACCTATAAAAGATAAAATTATAATGACAAAAGATACATGAAATACAGATAATAGCGTATTTAAGGAATTTTTAAAGTATATATTAAGCTCAAATATAGTTATGACATATGGGATGATAGCTAATAGCAAACATACACAGGATATAAAGAACGCCTGTAAAGAAAATATATGGTTAGAATCTAACATAGTAATACCTAAAGATCTTAATATTTTCATCTTCTTTTTATTTATTTCCACAGAAAATCTGATAAACCCAACAAAGGAAAATAAGGATATTCCCAAAAGAATCATAGCGGCAACAAAACTCAATTGTCCATAAACACTGCTAATATTTTTGCATTGCTCAATAACATAATCAATCTGACTAAACTTTTGAACCTTCACATTACTTTTGGCAAAATTATTAATTAGTTCATCACATTCTAGATAAGCCTTGTCTTCCGTTAAGATATATACATCATGGTAGGCATTTTCGGAAGCATAGTTTTCCCCAATTGTTATCTTCATTATCCCTTCAAATATTTCTTGAGAAACAAATACATTATTATGCATTTCATAATTTGTTTGCGATTCATTTCTAAAAGAATAATAGGCAGTTTCTTCATTTAAAAATTTATAATTTGTATCTATAATACCTGATATATGAAACTTAACTGTCTTTGTCTGATCAAAGCCTTGCCAAAATTGTACTTCATAGACTTTATTTAAAAGCTTTTGAAAAACAGAATCATCATTCATCTGATCCTTTTCTATCCAGCCAAGATAATAGCATTGGTATTTTGTAAGTGCTATTTCAAAAGTATCACTCTTAGCTTCTGGTAAAGCACCTATAATTTTAAAATTACATCTTTCTAGCATATCGTTTGTAAGATAGACCACATTCTTTATGTTTTCTACCTTTCTATCCTCCTTATATGTAAAATTTAAGGAGGAGGATGACGACATATCTACAGAGGAATGAGATAAAATATATTTACCTTTAAATACACGATCGATATCTTTCAAATCAAAATCATTAAAATAAGTAGGAGTCACTCCTGATAAATATTTCTTCAAATCAAAATAACGAATATTTTCACTTATCAGAGCCTCCTCTGTTGCTGAGGCCGTATGAAATGAATAAATGGTCAAGGAAACGAATAATACTGCCAAGGTTAAGACAAAGGAAATTAAAGTAAATATAAATTTAGGCATTCCTTTTTTAAAGGAGGTTAAAGCAATTTTTAAAATAAATTTAAATGGCAAATGCATATGCCTTGGATATTCTAAATGACTTATTTCCTCTATTTCATTGAAAGGATGTGTATCCTGCTGAATAGTACCATCTACTAGAGTGATAATTCTATCCGCATACTGTTTCGATAATGCAATATTATGGCTTACGACTAGAACTAGTCTATCCTTTGATATCTCCTTTAATATCTTCATTATCTCTATTGCGTTATCCTCATCTAGTGAACCAGTAGGCTCATCACAAATAATGACTTTGGAATCTTTTATGAGTGCCCTAGCGATGGCCACACGTTGTTTTTGACCACCACTTAGGTTATATACCTTTTCATCTAAGATCTCTTCTGTCAAATTCAAACTATTTAAAATCTGGATTACATCTTCTTTTTGAGGTGATTTTTTTTGAATTTCTAACCCAATTACAATATTCTGATATACAGAAAAATCTTCTATTAAATTTAAGTTTTGGAAAACTATTCCAAAATAATGATTTCTCAATCTAGCTAAAGAGCGCTGATTTAATGTAGATATATCTATATCATCAATCCTAATATTCCCTTTAGTAGGCTTCTCCTGTAAAGATAAAATGTTTAACAATGTGGATTTACCTGCACCACTTGCCCCCACAATGAAACATGAGCCTTTTGATTCAAAAGAAACACTCAAATTGTCTAAAGCTTTTGTCTTTCTTTTTTTATTCTCAAAAATCTTACTGAGATTAGAAATTTTAATCATTTTAATCTCCCTTTCTAATTAAAAATAAACAATACTACTATTTGTTGTTGATTTCAATATCTCTTTTAATCCCAAAAGTTTATCTGGCGATACAGCGCTTGCTGAAATACCTGTAGAAACTAGCGTAGCAAAAATAACAACGATTCCAGTTAAAAAAATACTAAGCTTTTTAACTTCAAAAAAAGCTTACCTAACATATATTGGTAAGCTAATTTATATTTATTTCAAAGTCAAATATGTCATTTTAAATACATATAATTTGAGTAGGCATTATTACTCCTTACACCAAATTTCTAATCCCGGAAAATTAAAATTAAAAAATTTAATAACATTATTTTCATTGTTTTGATAAAATTGATTACGACTATTTAAATAAGTATGATTATTATTTTCGTCTATTACTGAATTTAAATTAATTGTGTCAATTCCAACAAAACCCGTTTCAGCCATACCACCACATAGTAAGCATGTTGCATATTTTACACCATTGTTGAACGCTCCGTTACTAACAGAATGAAGTTGTGTTGTTGAATTTCCACAACTACATGTAGCCTTATGATATAAATTATTTATCCAGGAGTAAGGAGCTTCATAATCATGTTCAGACAAATATGTTCCACAATATATACATTTATGATTATTATTAACATGTGTTAATGTTTTAGAATAACCACATGAACAAGAGCAGAGATGTTCAACCTCATTAATTTTTTTATAAGCAAACTCATGAGTATGAGTGATAACCTTATAGCATTTTGTACATTTCAACCAATGTTTTTCCCCTAATGATACCAGTTGCTTATATTTATGTTCACAACTATTAGAGTTTTCAAAAAGCATACTTCCAGCTTTAACCAAATCACTTTCTTCTATAGAGTCACAATAAAAACAAATATGAATATATTTATTATTTTTATTATAATATCTTTTAAATTGATGTGTCTTATGTTTTCCGTTTAAAACGGCCACTCCCTGTATATCATGATAGGTTATTGCATCCATAATGTTTAATTCATTAGTTTTTCTATAATATCCCATCAAGGTTTTATGAGTTCCAAAATTCACTTCCTCATCTAAATCGTTTAGCCCCAGTAGATGTCCCAATTCATGCATTGGCGTATCTATATTTCTACCTGGACGAGTGCCAGATGAAGTATTTGAATAATTAATTTTAATTTGTAGTTAATCAGGATTAAATTGCCCAGCATAATTTCCGTCTTCTCGTTTAATTTCGACGACTTTTTTACCATTAATATCATGCGGCAAACTAGAAGAGCCAATCCCCACTTCATATAAATTAATTATACTATTTGAGGTGTCATGCATTACTGCTTGATTCCAAAGAGAAATTTGATATTTTATATCTTGAAGAAGGAGACCTTTATGGCTTGCATTTGCTATTGTGTTAAAGCTTTGTAAATTAATCCAAAAAGGTATATCAGAAGATCCATAGCAGCCATATGACCATCCCTCCCAATTTCTACATCCTTTTGAATCATATACCTCAGTAAAACCATTTTCTCTACCAGGTCCACAATTGGTACAATTATCTGAACATTGTTGAGAAAAAGAAGCTTCTCTATATAAAATTTTTTCATTCTTCGTATTCTTTTCTTGACTGCCAATTTCTAATATATCTTTTTCTTCAAACTCTATTTTTTGTATTTTTAAATTAATACCTAAAGAGTTGTATAAAAAAATTATAAAAATACCAATTAGTAAATTCAAAATTTTTTCATAACTGCCTCCCAAAAATTTAAACTAATTTTCACACCAAATTTCTAAACCAGGAAAAGTAAAGTTTAAAAACTTAACGCCATTTAGTATATATTCTTCTTCTATCAAAACATCAATTACTCTATAATTATCTTGTACAAATACAGCAACACATTTATTATAAGTCCCATAGTATTCTTTTATTTTAATTCCATCTAATTTTGCTTTAGTATTTTCTTTTATAATACGTTCCAAATGAGTTTGTTTTATTTTTTTCTCTATTTCATCTGACAAGCAACTTGGATTTTTAATTTTTAATTCAAAGTTCTCACCATTAATATTTTTATTATCGTTAAAATAATATGCAATATTCAAGAGGTCATCTTCATTTATTAGCCTATTTCCCACAGCTTCCTCTAAAGAATAAAATTTCCCAAATTCTTTTTCTTTATTATAAAAACAAGAATTTAAACATATTAAAATAATAAATAAAAACCAAAATATTAATAGTCTTACAACA
>UQGR01000016.1 GCA_900540705.1 uncultured Mollicutes bacterium | reverse complement strand
CCTGTCGTACCCAATACTACAATACCATCCGTCTTATGCTCTATATGATATTCGATCAGCTCTTCTAGCTTTTTAAAGTTGACACTTCCATCCTCATAAAATGGGGTGACAAGTGCCACATAACTACCCTTTAACATATTTATACACACTCCTTTAGTTCCCCTGTATAGGTAAGTACAGCAGGCCCTTCCATCATAACATTTTCTCTTTTTCCAATTTCAATATTCAAAAATCCCATTGTAAGCTTCACAGTTACCTTAGGACCCGTAAGCCCAAGCTTATGACTTGCAACTACACTTGCACACGCTCCAGTTCCACAGGCTAAAGTCCAGCCAACTCCCCGCTCAAAGGTTTTAACCTCTAACGTTTTATCATCAATCACCTTGACAAAATTTACATTGGTTTGATTGCGGAATAAAGGATTTTTACAAATATCCTCTGCCAAGGTCAAAACCTGGGAATCTAAGCTTTCCACAAATAATACGGTATGAATGGTTCCCATAAAGAAAGAATAAATCGTCAAATGATACCGTTTAATGGTCAATACTCGCCCAAAGGAATTGATATTATCTGAAACATGAATCATCTGATTGGTAAAATTTGGACGTCCCATATCAACCTTACATAGAAATGGCTCGACACTAGTAATCTCTATTTTCATCGTCCCAGCCTGAGTAATACACTCAAGCTTCTTACTCTTACAAAGCTTTTTTTCATAGCAGTATCTAGCAAAACAGCGAATGCCATTACCACACATACTCGCTCTAGAGCCATCCTGATTATAAAATATCATTTCCAATGGATTTTTTTTTACAATGATTAATCCATCTGCCCCAACCCCTGTTTTCCGGTTACAGAGGCTTACTGCTAATTTTTCATAATTGAAGCCTTTTTCATCCTCGATAATGACAAAATCATTTCCACAGCCGTGCATCTTTACAAAGTTCATCATATCTCCCTTTCTAGCAATTCCTCTAGAGTTTGTCTCTTTACAACGAGTCTATCCTCGCCATGCTCTACAAAAACTACTGCTGGAGTAAGAGCCTTATTATAGTTACTGCTCATTGAATACCCATAGGCTCCTGTAGAGTAGGTCACTAAAAGATCTCCTGTAGTAGCCGCTGGAAGTAAAGTATTCTCAATAATTAAATCTCCACTTTCACAGCATTTGCCAGCAATAGTCACGACTCTATTTTTGATTTCTTTTTCTTTTCCCACTATATCTGCCTCATATTTTGCCTGATATAGAGCGGGACGGATATTATCTGTCATTCCTCCATCGATGAAATAATAAAGCTTATTCGGAGTCTGCTTAATAAAGCCTATCGTATATAGTGTCATTCCTGCCTCTGCCACGATACTTCTTCCAGGCTCTATACATAATCGTCTTAGCTTTAGCTGTTCTTCCTTTAAGGCCTTTTCTACCTCAGTAATTAAGTATCTTGCCACAATAGCAAAAGGAACAGGCTTGTCCTCATCTGTATAATGAACCCCAAAGCCACCTCCTAAATTTAGAATAAGTGGGTAAGAGAAGTCCTTACAGATGGAAACTAATTTCTTAATGGCCTCCTGATAGGCCTGTAAATCAAAAATTTGAGACCCAATATGGGAGTGGAAGCCAGCCAAATGAATATAGTTAGATGCAGTAATCACCTCTAGCATTTTCTTATATTCTAAGGAATTGTAAAGAACCCCAAATTTTGAATCCACATGAGCTGTAACAATATACTTATGCGTATGAGCCTCAATTCCAACATTTAATCGAATCAAGACCTCTACTTCCTTCTGTTCTACCTCACAGAGATGTTCTAAAAGTTCTAGCTCCATAAGGTTATCTAGAACGATAAAGCCAACCCTATGGTCTAAAGCAGCCTTAAGCTCTGCTTCACTTTTATTGTTCCCATGAAAATAGATTTTAGCAGGGGCAAACTGGACAGCTAGAGCAGTATAAAGTTCCCCCATAGAAACAACATCTAAGGACAAGTTTTCTACTTGGATGAGTCTAAGCATTTCCTTGATACAAAATGCCTTAGATGCATATAAAATCTCTGTCTCAAATAAAGAAGATTTAAAATTGGTCTGATATGCTTGGATTATTTGCTTCATATGGTCCACATCGTATATATAAAGTGGAGTACCATATTTACTCTTCAGTTCCTTAAAATTCAAAAGAATCCACCTCCAAAAAAAACAAGCGCTCTAAAGCGCCTAGTCTATTCATTCCTTATATTTTAGCGCCTCTACATAAATATGTAGGAGTGATATAGGTATTTCCCATATCCCCATAGCATCCCTATGCCTAAAAATGCTATTCGGCAATGGCTACCTTTCCTCTATCTCACAGAATGCCTTCTCCATAGAATACTCATTTACATTGCTACCTCTAATATCAAATTAACAAAAAATATTTTATCATAATTTATCATATTTGTCTAGCCTATCTAGGGAAAATATATAACTCTCTTTTATTATATGATACTTTGAAGCAAGATAAATTTAAATATAGTCCATACAGATAACAATATACTTCAAATATATTAAAGATAGAAAACTTTTTTGCCGTTAAAAGAAATAAGGTTGAAATAAGATGAATTTATCCCTTTTTCAACCTCATAGACTATTTTTAAATTATTTCAATGACTTAGACTGAAAAGCCGCTACTTTTATTTTAGAATGCATCGCCTTAATTTTTTTTATCGTCCTTCCATCCATTAGCTTTTCAGCAAGCATTAGGGGAGTATAACCAAAATCATCAGTTCGTTCTACATTTTTTAAAAGGAGGTTAGCTTCTATCCCCTTCTCGTTTTGATGGATTATGGCGTAATGTAACGGATAACGTCTATGATAGGAGCTAGCACTAAAAAAAGATAATTTCTCTTCTAGATACTCAAAGGTTCTTTTCTTTAATCGTAAATCATAGATCGTCTGGCCATCCTTATTCTTCATATCTACTAAAGCTCCCTTTTTTAGTAAAAGCTCCATAATTTCTATATTATTATTTTTTACAGCCATAAAAAAAGCGGTCTCTCCCAAATGGTTTTTGGTATGGACAAATACACCTCTAGCAAGTAAAAATTCTACCACAGCCTTACTGTTTTTTTCACAGGCAAGGATGAGAGGCGTATTTCCTAAATAATTGGGCACCTCTAGAAGAGACTCATAACCACCTAGGCTTTCTATAAGCTTCAAATTTCTAGAACGAATGAGAGCCAAAAACATAGTTTCTTGATTAAAATCCTTTTCCGACAAATCCAAGGGAAAGGTTTCCATGTATAGATATACCATCTTTTCTCTTGCATAAAGACAGGCCAAATAAAGAGGAGTTTGTCCTAAATGATTTTTTATTAATGGATTTCCTCCCGTTTTAAAAAGCATTTTTAAATATCCAAGACGATTATATAAAACGGCATAATGAAAGCTAGTATTTCCATACTGATCCTGAATATCAGGATTGATATAGGACTTTAAAAGTATTTGAACAATTTCATTATTATGAAGCTTTATGGCATAATGCAATAAAGACATTCCCTTCTCATCTGTAGCATTGATATTTCCAAACTCCAAATAAGAATTTAAGCCCTCTATATCATTTTCAATTACATAATTAAAAGGATTCATAAATTAAGCCCTATTGATAAAATCTTTAAAAACCTTGGCAGATTTAAATACTGGAGCCTTAGAACCATCAATCAGCATTTCTTCTCCTGTTTGAGGATTTCTTCCCACTCGATTGGCTCTCTCATGTACCTCAAAGGTTCCAAACCCAGAAATGACTACCTTATCCCCTTTAGCTAAAGCATCCATAATTGTGTCAAATAACGCAGCTACCATATCCTCTGCTTGCTTCTTGGTCGTATTTACTTTTTCTGCAATCGAGTTTACTAATTCAGGCTTATTCATAAAAAACTCCTCCAAAATCCATTTTCCTTCAAATTATATCATAATTTTTATAAAATCTATAGGGAAAAAGACAAAATAAACAATCATTTTATTTTTTCCATTCCATCACTCAATCTTTTGACGATGGAGATAAATATTTCTAAATCCTGTTCTCCAACAATTTGCGTTATAGCTTCCACCTTCTTTAGGATTTCTTGATGCATAGATAAATAGGCTTCTTCCTTTTCAGCAGCGAAATAAATGATTTGTCGATTAGATCCTGGAGCCTTTTTTCGGTAGACAAAACCTGCAGCCACCAATTGGTTGATGGTACGATTCGCTAAGGATTTTAGCATATGTGTGAACGATAAAATATCCTGTAAATATATGCCCTCATTCCTTTGATATGCCTCATACGCAAGGTTTAAAATGATTGCTTCATTATAATTTTTTGTAATTCGGTTATTTCTTATCATCGCAGTAAGACGAATCCAGGACTTGATTAGTTCTTCCTTCTTATCCATAATACCACCACCTAATTTCTAAAAAGTATTATATCATATTTTTTACATAATAATAGGAAAAAAGGATTTCTTACGAATCCTTCTATTTTATCCTTAAAATGAATCCTGCTCAGCCTCTTTTGGAGATGTATCTAAGGGTTGTTCCTCCTGAGGAACAGATTGTTTCTGTTTTTTCAACTGAATAAAATATAAAATCACAGAAATGATAGCCACTAAAAAGATGATGATGTTGGAAACAACCATAGAGTAGTTTTTCAAAAATAAGCCATAAATTGTCCAGCATACACAGGAAACAGACATAGAAGCCTTAATATAAGGAACCTTGATATTTGGCAATAATATAACAATAGAGTATTGTAAAGAGGCAAAAATAGGTAAAATTTCTAGCCATATTTTAGAAGCTTCTATGCTTTTAAAAACAAAAACATTGAGTATAATTCCTAAAATTCCTAAGCCAAGACCCAAAAGGATGAAGATAATATTAGATATCTTGGTATTCTTTTTAAATAGAATGCAAATGTTTCTTACTACACTGACAGCATCCTGGATGGAGCCAGAATACTGAGTCAAGCATATCTCTCCAATGGAGCTTAAGGCGTGATTTCCTGTTTGAAGAAGAACAATCTTATTTTTATTTTTTAAAAATGAGCTTAGGAAAAATAAAAACATTCCAATCCCTGTCAATACATTTCCTACAATTTGTAATGTTGTCATAAACTACTTCCTTTCTGTTACCAGCTTAAACTGGTCAGATGATACACAATATCTTGAAAAGACATATGTGCCTCATAGAGGCTCATCCACTGTCTATATTTTTCTATTTTTTTATTTCTTATTTCCTCTGGAAGAATAGAATTTATAGAGAAATCTTCCGTTCTTCCGCATTTCACCTTACAAATCAAGCAGGAAGCCAAATAGTTTTTCTTGAGCTCTTCTGCCTCTAAAATGAGAGGTTTCAAACCTTGATCTCTCTGAATTGCCAAAAGGGATCTTCTAACAAAATCCTCTAATTCTTTAGAATCCTCCACCTCATCTAGGCCATTGCATAAAGCAATCAGCTTTCCCACCAAAAGGTTTTCCTCTGCTAGTAACACTCTACCAATTCTCCTTTTGTAGAAATCACTCGCACTGAATAAGGGATAGTTTTTCCTGAGGCTTGGATAGCCTTTTCCACATCAAGCTCTAGGCGTTTACAGCAGGGAACCTCCATCCGAACTATGGTTATACTTTTAATCGAATTCATGGCTAGAATCATTGAAAGCTTTTCACTATAGTCCACTCCATCCAGCTTAGGGCACCCAATCAGAGTAACTCTTTTTTTCATAAACTCCTTGTGAAAATGAGCATAGGCATAGGCAGTACAGCTGGCTGCAAGTAAAAGATGAGAATCCTTAAAATAGGAGGCAGTAGCTGGGATAAGCTTTATTTGAACTGGCCATTGTTTAAGCTCTGAGGATAACTTCTCTTTTGAATTCTGATTTTCTAGTGGTGCTACCTCACGGACTTCTATCCTTATGGCATCCATCGGGCAATGGGGAAGACAATCTCCAAGTCCATCACAATATTCCTCTTTTATGAGACGAGCCTTATGCTCAAAAATCTCTATCGCTCTTTCGTGACAAGCCTGCACACATAGTCCACAGCCATTACATTTCTCTTGGTCAATTTGAATGATTTTTCTTTTCATAACGATCCTTCCTAGCCTTTTCTATTATACTTGAAATAAAAAGGAAAATAAATAGAAAAAGAAGGAAATTTGGAAATAGAAAAAGAATGACTCACTAAAGTCATTCTACTTTCTTTAAGGTATCCATAAACTCTTTAGTTTTAGACCAATACTTCTTGCCCCACTCTTCATAGCTCCA
Organism: uncultured Mollicutes bacterium; assembly: GCA_900540705.1. Classification (GTDB taxonomy): domain Bacteria; phylum Bacillota_I; class Bacilli_A; order Acholeplasmatales; family Anaeroplasmataceae; genus Pelethenecus. The sequence goes on along the minus strand of UQGR01000016.1, from coordinate 32,559 downwards.
CTTCTCCATATATGAGTTACATTCATAATCGATATAATAGAGCTTAGAATCCTGTACGACAAAATTTGTTGGATAGTAATCTATATTTAAATGAAAGGATTTTACTTGTTCTGCCATCTCTTCTATTTGGTCATAGTAAGTTTGAAGCATTTGATCTTTAGCCACTAGCTCATAGATGGTAGGCCCAGCTACATACGTTTTTAAGATACGTTCCTTATCCCTATCAACCTCTAAAAGAGTGGGAATAGCTATACCAGTTGCTAAAAGCTTCTCATAGTCTGCTAGTTCGGCAGCCAGCTTATCTCCAAAGGTATAATATTCACAGGGCTCATGATGGATTTGCTTAAGCACATAATTTAAATTGCCATCTGTAACCAAGTAGGAATAGCCACCCTTGCCATGCCCTAAGAGGGATAAAACCTGATAGGCCTTATCATTGACATATAAAACCTCTTCCATTGTTAAAGCTTTACTTCCTCTAAAATCTTCGCTTGAACAAAGGGAGGAGTTACCTCATAGCCATAGAATTCTCGGTTAAAATAGCCACTACCCTGGGTCATAGATTTTAAATCATTGACATACTCTAAAATTTCACGCTCTGGAACTAAGGCAGTTATCTTTTGATCCTTTACAGAATTAATGTCCATACCGATAATTTTACTTCTTCTAGAATTAAGATCAGATAAAATTGTTCCTACATCATCACTATGGACAGTAACCACAATTTTAATGATTGGCTCCAAAACAATCGGCTTACATTTCATATAGGCATCCTTAAAGGCAAGAATGGCAGCCATTTTAAAGGATAGCTCATTTGAGTCAACCGCGTGGTATTTACCATCCTTCAGACAGGCCTTGACCCCAATGACTGGAAAGCCAGCAAGTAACCCCTTTTCACAAGCCTCATAAAAGCCTTTTTCTACCGCAGGGAAATAGTTTTTCGGAACTGCACCTCCAAAAACCTCCTCTGTAAATACATTCTCAGGAGCCTTTGAGAATTCCATTTCTACAACCCCATAGAAACCAGAACCACCACTTTGCTTGATATAACGACCTGTACCAGAGGCAGTTGCTTGAATCGTTTCTCGATAAACCACCTTGTAATCTAAAATGCTGACCTCCAGCTTATAAGCATTTTTCATGCGCTCTAATAAGAAGTTCAAATGTCCAAGTCCTAAGCTTCCTATTAAAAGCTGATTGGTTTCTACATTTCTTCTGACCTCAATGGATTTATCCTCCTGCATCATCTTAGCCAAGACCGTACCAAGCTTATCGTCATCGCCCTTACTTTTGGTAGCCAGGGCCTTAAAATAAACTGCACCAGGAAATTCAATCTTAGGATAAACAATAAAATTCTTTAAAGAGCATAGAGTCATTGCCGTTTCTAGTCCCTCTACTTTATTGATCACACCGATATCCCCAGCCTCTAGCTTAGCTACGGCAGTCTGCTTATTTCCACATATTTTAAAAAGCTGATTGACTGTGATATTCTTTTTAAGGTTAGAAATCATAATTTCATCGCCTGTTTTTAGCGTACCAGAATTGATTTTAAAGATGCTACTGGTTCCAGAATAGGAATCCACATAGGTCTTAAAAACCAAGGCAGAAAAAGGCTCCTCATTCAAGGTTTTTCTCTCAACAGGATTTCCCTTTTCATCCATACCCACAATTGGATTTAAATCAGATGGGTTTGGTAAAAAGTCAATCAGCATACGAATCATAGTATGCACACCAATATTCCTTGTGGCACTTCCAACTAAAACAGGAATTAGCTCACCATTAAGTATACCAGCACGAAGTCCTGTTTGGATTTCCTCCTTAGTTAAAGCCTCCCCATTGAAAAATTTATCCAATAGCTCCTCAGAGGTCTGAGCAACTGCTTCAACCATCATGTTGTGAAGCTCAAACACCTTCAGCTTCTTATCATCATAGATTTCAGCATCCTCACAGGTGCTTCCATTATATTTTCTCGCCTTTAGAGTTACCACATTGACAAACCCATCAAAGCCCTCATTATGCCCCATAGGATAACAAAAAGGGATAGCATTCTTTCCAAGCTTACTTCTAATTTCTGCTAGAATCTCCTCAAAGATGATATTTTCTTTATCCATCTTATTGACATAGATGATGGTTGGAATATTTTTCTTTCTTAATAGATGCCAGTGCTTGATGGTCTCCACCTCAACACCACTTGCCGCATCAATCACTAAAATTGCTCCCTTAACCACATTGGCTGCAGAGATGGCCTCTCCAATAAAATCATCATTTCCAGGGATGTCAATTAAATTGATGGTATATCCATCCTGAGTAAAAGGAAGGACAGAGAGCCTTACAGAGCTTAACCGATTCTGCTCCTCTAAAAGATAATCACTGATTGTATTTTTTCTTTCTATACTGCCCTTAGGCTTATTGCTGAAGGTTGCATATAGTGCTTCGGCTAAGGTAGTTTTACCACTGCCCTGATGCCCTAAGACAACCACATTACGAATCTTATTTTTTTCCATATTAAATTCCTTTCTTTGTAAACGCTTTCGTTAGTTTGATTATATCATAAGTATATGCGGAAGAAAAGAAAAAAATATAAATCCGTAAATAAAAAAGGCAGTACGCTCAACAAGAATGCCTTAGCATACCACCTTATTTTGTTTATAATCCTCAAAATCGGCTTCTCTTCTGTCTCCTTATATACTGTTATTCTCCAACAAGCAAGGTATGTGGTGTGATTTTCTTTACTCGCAGGGATAATAGACAAGCAATGCCAAAGGAAATGCATATGAGGCAGATTCCAGAAATGAATAAAAATGGAACTGGAATGGCAAAGGTACACTTCACGATTCCTATACTGCTCAAAAAGAAAGATAAGAGAGGGTTAATTGCAATACTACTTAAAATCAAGCCTAGAATGGTAGAAACAATGAGGGATGGCATAAAGGATAAGGCCGTTTGAATTACAAGCTGCTTTGTCGTAAAACCAAGAGCCTTTAGTATTCCATAGTCCTTTTTCTTATTATTAAGCATCGTTCTTACAAGCAGATATAGAACAAAGGCGATAATAATTGCCGAAAGAATGAGTATTGCTAAAACTATGATGGTCATTAAGGATACATATACCTTACCTGCAGCCTCTACTGTAGCACCAACATTGATGGTCACGTTCACCTCATTGCCAAACCTATTCTTAATTTCTACATTGAAGGCGTCTATGTCTGTATCTTCCTTTAAATTTATATAATAGGAGACGTTCGTCAATTGTCCCATTTTTTCATATCCAGCCCTTGTCAGCAAGCAATCTCTACCAAGATTATTAGATATTTGAGTATAGCCGCTGATTAGATATTTTTCCTTGACTCCATTTGCGATAAGCTCTATCTCATCCCCTATCTGTAAATGCCGCTCCTTGGCATACTTAGCAGCAATCGCAATTTCATTATCATATTTTGGAAATCTTCCCTCATATACAACATTCTGATTATTTGCTTTTGAAAAATCCTCAGAAAGCGTCGCCATAAGCTCTGCCCCTCCTATATGAGATACATTTAAAGAATTATATAAATAAATTTTTTCCACTCGGCTATCTTCTTCCATATAGGATAGGAATTCTTCTTCTATCTTAGCCTGCACATTGATACAGTCATCTGCAGTTTCCCCTACAATTAAATTTAAAAAGGGCGTCATATCAGCAATAACATTTTCCGTCATTAGACCTGAGAACACTACAATTAAAGATAAGACCAGCATTGTGATACAAATGGTAATATTATGCTTGATTCCAGAGCATGTAGTCTTAAGAGCCAGCATCAAATTGAGGGGAGCTTTCTTGACCTGTTCTAGAGGAAAAGGATTCCTTTTAAAATTATGCGTATGAATCCCAGAACGTAGAGCGATAATCGGCTCTATATGCTTAATTCGTCTAGCCGTAAGATAAACTGCTAGGGCAACCGTTCCCATTGAAATCCCTAAGGAAATCAGAAAAGGCAAAGGAAGAAAATGGATTTCATAGGGGATTCCTGTTTGAGCAATCATCATTTCATTTAAGGCAGGAAACAAACTATAGGAAATTGCTGTTCCTAGAAAAGTAACCAAAAGGGTAAGCCCTAGAAATTGCAACAATAGCGCCCAAATGAGTTGTCCTGAGGTATAGCCCATCGCCTTAAAAGTTCCCAGTCCCTGTATATTCACCTGTAAATAATTGATGATGTTTGAGACGATAATGACTAAGGCAATCAGGAGCACAAAGAATGCCATCGCAATCAAAATTCCAGAACAGATCATCTGAGAGATATATCTGGATTGGGAGACGATTGCATAGCTATTGCTTGCCATTCGGACATTTGGAAATTGCTCAGAAACCTCTCCCTTTAAGGAGGCCTCAAAGTTTAGATTCTCGGATTTGTCCACGAGCCGGATGGAGCATAAGGTAGACTCAGGAGCATAGCCTGTTTCCAATAGTTCTTGATATTTATCCTCTGTTAAAACGATTTGGAGCAGGGAGCAATTATGAGAGCCCATCATAATGCTATTGAAAAAACCACAAACCGTGTATTTGACAGGGGTACTGCCAACCGAGATTTCTATTTCTTTGCCAATGTCAATTTTATTAGATTTATAAAGCAAAGGCAAATAAATGCCGCTGGTCAGGTCACTTTTCTCTATCAGCTCTGTTTTTCCAATCCTCGTATTTGATAAATCTTTTTGATTCACAAAAACGAGCTGACTATTGATGATTCCCCCATTGTAGGGAAAGGTTCCTACCATAAACATACAATCCTTCATTTCGTATTCAGAGATATGAGAATTGTCCTCTAGGGCTAAAGAAAGATACTCATTGACGCTGCTATCCTCCTTTTCCACGACAAAAGTAACGTGCTCTGCAAAAAGCTTATCATGATACCGTTCAAAATTTGCTTTATAATCCATCGACAGCATCAGCCATAGATTCAACATTAAGGAAGATAACAAGATAAGCACAATGATGGCTATCGTTTGCCCCTTGGCCTTGCGAATATTAGAATGAACGATTAGAAAAAGCTTTCTCATTCTACCACCCCATATCCTTTAAAAAGGAAGTGAGCTTATCATGTCTATCTTTATCTCCATGAACATATTTTCCTAAATTACATTCCCCCAAAATGAGACCATCCTTCAAATATAAAATACGATTTCCTCTTCGAGCTGACTGCATATCATGGGTGACCATTACTACACTTTGACCCTTCTCGTTAAACTCGGTTAAGGTATTTAAAACATCTAGTCCTGTCTTACTATTTAACGCTCCTGTAGGTTCATCGGCAAAAAGAATTTCTGGAGAATTAATCAAGGCTCGTACAATTCCAGCTCTTTGAGCTTCTCCTCCAGAAAGCTGCATCGGAAATTTCTTCTGTGTAGCCTCATCAATTCCAACAGCCGTAAATAATTCCTTAGCCCTATTTACTAAGGTTTTTCTATCCTTATGCACCAAAAGCCCCGCACATAGAACATTATCCATTACACTCATACCCTCTACTAAATAGATTTGTTGAAACACAAACCCACAATGCTCACGACGAAACACCGCTAATTCATCCTGAGAAAAATCAGAGATTGTTTTATTGGCAAATGTGATGGTTCCTAGGGAAGGGGTGTCCATGCCTGATAAAGCATAGAGTAAGGTAGATTTTCCTGCCCCACTAGCTCCCATAATTACTGTGAAATCTCCAGCATAGAGCTCTAAATCTACATTCTTTAAAACATGCTGCTGAACGCCTCCATTAGAGAAGGTCTTACACAATTTTTCAGTTTTTAAAAGTATTTCCTTCATTCCACTATCCTCCTATACTTTCAAGTCCATTATAGAGAAATGTTTCTTAAATCACTTTAATTTTTTCTTAAAAATTTCTTAATTCAGCAATTCAAGGCCATAGAAATGGTGATTTTTAAGCCGTAAATTCCATTTTCTACAACCAAGCTTCCCTTCATCTTCTGCATAAAATAATCTGAGATGTAAAGACCTAAGCCTGCACCCTCTATCTGCTTCACATTACTGCCGCGCTTAAATTTTTCCTTGATTAAGGTAAGCTCCTCTTCTGGGACACCACCACCGTAATCTTCTACTATAATTTCAAGATATTCCTCATTTTTCATAGCAGCAACCAAAATTGCAGTATTTGCATATTTATAGGAGTTGGCAAAAATATTATCTAATACCTGCTGGAGTCGAACTATGTCTACAAAAACAAGACATTGAGGAATTTCAGGAATAGTTGCCCGATGTAAATAATCCGCATTCTGTAACACTTCTTTTAGTTTTGAGCTCTCCATGTATGCTGGAGTAACGGTAAGCTCCTGTAATTCTTCTAGGGTTGAAGTAAACAAGTTGGTAATCAAGGTGTTAATTTGATCCGACTTACCAACAATCTGCTGAAACCTTTCCTTTTCCTTTTTCGTACTTGCAAGGGCATAGCCAACCTCAGCTAAGGCCTTGATACTCGCTACTGGTGTTTTAATATCATGAGAAAGCTTGGCTACCAATTCTTTTTTACTCTTTTGAGCCTCTATTTCTCGGCTTCTAGCCAGCTTCAGCTCAGAACGCATTATGTCAAAGCTTTCCGTAAAGGCTCCAAACAGGTTATATCTATCCATAGTTAAAGGAATATCTAGGTTCCCTCCTGCCACTCTTTGGGCAAAGCCTTTTAGATTTTTAAAAGGCTTTAAAATATTAGAATAGATGGTAAAAGCACAAATAAACCATAAGGATACCTGAAAAAGAATTGAGATAGAAAAAATAAGAATCGTCCTCTGCTTTTCCTCCATAAAAATTTGGGATTGAGTATTATAAATGAGAATTTTACCAAGAACTTGTTGGTCCTGCTCAATTGTTAAAATTGTATCCCGATGAGAAATTGCTGCATGCTCTGATTCTGAGAGTCCTTGCTTCGTTCTAAAAACCACAGCTCCTTTACTATCTAGCACTACGTAGTCTAAGCTGGTGTAATTTTGATGATTATCTAGGAAATTAAAATCCATAGTGACCGATTGGAGTACCTCATTTACCTCGATGGTATCTAAAGAAAATTCAGGATTGGAAAAGGAAAAAATAAGAAGCCCTATCAGTTCTCCTAAAAGAATGATCAAAAATAAAGAACTAAAGAATATTTTTTTCATAGGCTTCTCCTACAAATTTATAACCATATCCCCAAACGGTTAAAATATGTTTTGGCTCATTGGGATTTTTTTCAATCGTCTCCCTAAGCTTACGGATATGAACGTTTAAGGTTCCATCTCCTGTAAATTTATCCTTCCATACCTCGGCAAAAAGCTCCTCCTTAGAAATCACCTTGTTTTGATTTTCAATGAGGTAGGCTAAGAGCTTAAATTCTAAAACCGTAAGCCGTACTGGCTTTTCTTCTACAACTACCTGCTGAGTTTCAAAATTGACGTAAATACGATTGGTTTTAAATTCTTTTCTGTCCTCTTTACGGTATCTTTTTAAAACAGCCTTGACTTTAGCCAGCAATACCCCTAAAGAATACGGCTTTTGAATGTAGTCATCCCCACCTATATTTAACGCAATAATTTGGTCATCATCGCTGGTTCGAGCGGAGATAAAAAGAATTGGAATATTGGTGGTTCTCCTCAACTCCTTACATAGCTCAAAGCCACTATGATTTCCAAGATTTATATCTAGCAGAATCAATTCTGCAGTATTGCTTGCAAAAAAGGCTCTGCACTCCTCCACACTATACACAGACATACAGCTAACCCCAAAAATATTAAAATATTCCGCTGTACTATCGGCCAGCATTTTTTCATCATCTATAATAAGACAGTTATAGTTCATAGTACACCTCCTTAGGCATTATAACATTTTCCCAAAAAGAAATCCTTAAAAATTTCTTAATTTATTATACCTTCCCCTCTTAAATCTAAAAAAAGCAGACCAAACGTCTGCTTCTTAGAAATTTAATTTTCATCCTCAAACAAAGAAACCTTCTTATAGGTAATCTCTTTTTCTTCATCCTCAGATTCGTCCACCTTTAAAATTGGATCCTTTTCACGAATAAATAAAGAGGATTTTGTTTCCTTTACGATGTATTTCTCACCCTCAATAATCTTTACCTCTTTGACAGGTGGAGTAGGCTTGTTCTCTTCTACTGGCTCAGGCTCTTCTACATCTTCTCTTTCCTCAAAGCTATAATCATCTAGCTCTTCTTCAAACGATGGACTAGGCTCTAGCTCCTCTGGCTCAAGAAACTCCTCGGTTTCTATCTCATCCTTAGTGTCTTCTAAGCCAACTGTGTCTAAAAAGGAGGATTGCTCCTCTAGGATGGTCTCCTCTAGTTCCTTAGAGGCTGGCAAATCAAATACTTGTTCCTCTTCGGCTTTTAGACTAGCCTCTTCATCCGAAACATCTGTAGATTCCTGTTCTTCTAAATGAAAGGTTTCCTGAATTTTAGGGACAGAATCCTCTAGTTCTTCTTGTTTAAGAAGAGAATAGGATAGCTCAGGCTCTGGTTCCTTAGGCATACTATTTTCTGCAGCTAAAATTTTATCTAGTTCATCTAAAATGTTATCCTGCTTTTTAGAAATGGAGATTGGCTTTTCGCTTTCTGCTCCATCCTCAAAGTTAAATAAGGTCTCTCTTACCTCAATCAAGTAATCTCCAGAAACCAAGGCATCTGGTCGCTGTGGCTTAGGTAAAGATAGTCCCTGTGGCTCCTGATATGCCTCATTTAAAATACTTCTGCCTGTATCAGAAATATTGTACTTTAAGGATTTGGCCTCAACAGCATCATTTCCATCCTTATACCGGATATCAATCATAACATTTTCCTTAAACTGATTTGGTGTCATCTTAGCTGCATCCACCAAATAGATTGGATTTGTTTTCACTGGTTTTATCACAGTTGAGCCTGCCCTAGAACGCTTTGTCAATACAACATCGGTAACTCTCATCCGTTTTAGGGTAGAACGATTGGTGAGTAAAAGGAAATCCTCCTCCTTATTGGTATAAAAGCAGGAAACCACCTGATCTTTAGGCTTTAGATTGATGGATTTTACACCACCTGCATTACAGCCATACAAGGATATATCACTGGCTCTAAAGCGCAAGGCCTCACAATTCTTAGTAAATACCATAATCTCTAGTGGATTGGAAATGATATCTGCCGCAACTAAGACCTCATCAGCGCCTAGCTTCATGGCGCGAACTGGCTTTGTATAACGATTTACGTTAAACTCAGAAAGTAGGGTTTGCTTCATCGCTCCTTTATTGGTAGCAAGCAATACTGTATCTCCCACTGTAAAATCTGGTACTACAAAGCAGCGAATCAGCTTTTCCTTTGGCGCAATCGCAACTACGCTGTTGATAAAGGTTCCTACGTCCTTAAATTTACACTCGGCAATTTTATGAACTGGCAAATAAATAAAATTACCTAGAGTAGTAAAAATCAAAAGAGTGTCTAGGGTAGAAACCTCTCCTAAAAATAAGATTGCATCGTTTTCCTTAAGACCATTTGCCTTAGAGGAATTAAAGGATTTAATGGAGGTTCTCTTCATATAGCCATCTCTAGATAAGGCGACAATGACCTGTTCCTTTGTAATCAAATCGGTTTCATCAAATTTAATCGTCGCAGAGGCATGCTTGTCAATAACTGTTTTTCTTTCCACAGTTACCGCCTTACCTACCTCGGTAAGCTCCTTGATGATGACCTTTATGAGCTCCTTTTCAGAGCTTAAAATTTTCTCATAGGTGGCAATATTTTCTGTTAATTCCTTATCTTCCTCCATAAGGATTGTAATATCCTGATTGGAAAGACGATATAATTGCATCATTACAATCGCTTCTGCTTGTTCTTCCGTAAATGCAAACTGCTGGATCAAATTCACCTTGGAATCTGCCTTATTCTTGCTGGCCCGAATCGTCTTAATGACCTCATCTACAATGGAAATCATCTTGACCAAGCCCTCTACAATGTGCAGACGCTTCTTTGCCTTAATCAAATCATAGTTGGTACGATTGGTAACCACTGCCTTATAATGATCAATATAGGCTTCTAAAATAGGAAGCACACCCAACCGCATCGGTCTGCGTTTACAAATAGAAACCATATTATAATTTACAGAAACCTGTAAATCCGTATTTTTAAACAAGTATGCCATAATGGCTTGAGCATTCGCATTCTTCTTTAAGTCGATTGCTATTCTAAGACCATCACGACCTGATTCATCTCTTACCTCAGCCACATCAGGGATTTTCCCATCTAGTCTAAGCTGTTCTATCTTTTCTACGGTTTTGGATTTGACGGTATCGTAAGGGATTTCAGTAATCACGATACGCTTAGCTCCATTATCCATATCCTCAAAGCCGTATTTAGAACGAACCATTACAGCACCAGCACCCGTCAAAAAGGCCTCGCGGATGCCTTCAGTTCCTAGAATGATTCCGCCTGTAGGAAAGTCTGGTCCTGGCATAATCTCCAGTAGCTCATCAATTGTCATATTTGGATTTTGGAGCTTCGCAATAGTAGCGTTAATCACTTCATTAAAATTATGGGTTGGGATATAGGTTGCATAGCCTGAGGATATACCCATACAGCCGTTGACAAGTAGATTTGGAAACTTGGCTGGTAAAACGGTAGGCTCTATCTCTTCTTCATCAAAGTTTGGAATAAATGGAACTGTGTTTTTATCAATATCCTTCAACAAAAATTCCGCATTCTTGCTCATACGAGCCTCTGTATAACGCATGGCAGCAGGACCATCTCCATCCATACTACCATTATTTCCGTGCATATCAATCAGGGTTACACCCATTTTCCAGCTCTGACTCATGCGGACTAGAGCCTCATAAATGGAGGAATCCCCATGTGGATGATACTTACCCATAACCTCACCAGTGATACGGGCCGATTTCTTATAAGGCGCATTCGCTGTAATCTTAAGCTCGTTCATCGCATATAAAATACGTCTTTGAACAGGCTTTAAGCCATCTCGAATATCTGGGATTGCTCGCTCCTGAATGATGTATTTTGAATAACGTCCAAAGCGGTCACCAACGACCTCCTCTAGCCTAGTTTCCTGGAAGGTCTCTGCTAAAAATATATCTAATTTCTTCTTAATATTTGAAGCCATAGTTTCCCTCCTATTCTTCCTCTAGGGTAAAGGATACATGGTTTTCCAGCCAGTCTCTACGGCGCATTGCATCATTTCCCATTAATATGTCTATCTCTGATTCAGCATCTGCTAAATCCTCAATCTTTACTTGAATCAAGCTACGAGTCTCTGGATTCATCGTCGTCTCCCAAAGCTGTTCTGCGTTCATTTCACCTAAACCTTTGTAGCGCTGAACTAGAGTCTGCATATTGCATTTGGCTAAAATCTCTTCCTTCTCCTCATTCGTCCAGGCATAGATGATTTCTTCCTTTTTCCCACGCTTTGTGATTTTAAATAGAGGAGGACAAGCAATATACACTCTTCCATCCTCAATCAAAGGACGCATATAACGGAAGAAAAAGGTAAGCAATAGAACCTGAATATGGGCACCATCATCGTCGGCATCGGTCATGATGATGATTTTCTTATAGTTACATTTCTTTAAATCAAACGCACTACCATAATCCGCGCCAATCGTGTATATCATGGTTGCAATTTCTTCATTCTTTAAAACAGCATCCGCGCTTGCACGCTCTGTATTTAAAACCTTACCTCTAAGTGGTAAAATCGCCTGATATCTTCGGTCTCTTCCCTGCTTTGCAGAACCACCAGCAGAATCTCCCTCAACTAGGTATAGCTCGTTAATCTCCTTGTTCTTTTCACTCGTTGGAGCCAGCTTAGCAGAAAGATTCATTTCCTTCTTATCCTTCTTTTCTAAACGAGCCTGATTTCTAGCTCTTCTAGCCTCTTCTCTAGCTTCTGCTTCACGAATCGCCTTTTTAATGATGGTTTCTGATAAATTTTTATTTTCAATCAAATAGAAGGAAAGCTTATCATAAAGGACTGTATCTACTGCCGTCTTTGCAAGAGGTGTACCAAGCTTCCCTTTCGTCTGTCCTTCAAATTCCAAAAGATTTTCCGTAATTCTTACAGAGACAACTGAGGTCATTCCAGCCCGGATATCCGTTCCATCTAAGGTCATATCCTTCTTCAAAAGATTAAATTTCTTTCCATAATCATTGAAGGCTCTTGTAAGAGCAGATTTGAACCCTGTTTCATGAGAACCGCCATCCCCTGTTCTGACATTATTGACAAAGGAAACAATCGTCTCACTATAGGTATCGACAAACTGTAAGGCAACTTCAACCTCTATACTCTCATAGCTTCCTTCAAAATAAGCTACTGGATGGACAGGACGCTTTGTCGCATCTAAAAAAGTTACATATTCAGAAATACCATTCTCATAGATAAAGCTTTCAGATTTGCCATTTCGCTTATCAATCAAGGTCATTTTTAAATTTTTGATTAAAAATGCACTTTCTCTCAATCTAGTTTTAATCGTGTCATAATTATACAAGGTCGTAGAAAAAACCTCTGGATCTGGTTTAAAGGTAACAATCGTACCCGTCTTTCTTGTTTCTCCCAAAATCTCTAAAGGTCCAATCTTTGATCCACCGTTTTCAAAACGCATTTTATGGATTTTACCATCTCGCATGGAGGTAACCTCCATATAGCTAGATAAGGCATTTACAACAGAGCCACCAACACCATGTAAGCCTCCGGAGGTTTTATAGCCATTGCCACCAAATTTACCACCAGCGTTGAGCTTTGTATAGATGACCTCCATCGTATTTTTTCCAGTTGCATGCATACCACAGGGAACGCCACGTCCCTGGTCTGAAACCGTTATAGAATTATCGTGATTTATGGTTAAGGTTATCTCTCTACCATAGCCAGACAATGCCTCATCAATCGCATTATCTACAATTTCCCACACTAGGTGGTGCAAACCACGTTCATCTGTTGAACCTATATACATACCCGGACGCTTACGAACATGTTCTAGACCCTCTAGGACGGTTATCGATTCGTCGTTGTAAGTATTATTCGCCATTTAAATCACCCTTTTTAACAAAATCAATATTATATTACCATAAAATTACTTTTTTCTCAAGAATAGGAATTTTATTTTTCTTTGCCAATTTATAGAATTAATGCTATAATGGATAGAAAGGAGGACAGCTTTTTAAAAGCTGTTTGGCAAGGCTATGGAATCACTCGATTTAATTATTGGAATCTTATTCATTATTTTATCATATATTTTAGGCTCTATTCCTTTTGGAGTCGTATTGGGAAAGCTAATTTGTAAAAAGGATATCCGGGAATACGGAAGTAAAAATATCGGAACCACCAATGCCATTCGGGTCTTAGGAAAAAAGGTCGGCTACCTAGTATTTCTGTGTGATGTATTAAAGGGGGCCATCGTGATCATCCTTATTAAAATCCTAGCAGCAACAGGGGTTTGGACCAATCCAGCAGAAATCGATTTATTCATCTATGGGGCAGCTGGGGTTTTGGGACATTGCTTCTCCATCTTCTTAGGCTTTAAGGGTGGCAAGGCTGTAGCTACCTCCTTAGGGGTTGTCCTAATCCTAACACCGATTCCAGCGATTTGCTGTTTAATCGTCTTTGCCATCCTCTTCTACTTGACAGGCTATGTATCCTTAGGCTCAACAGGAGCTACGATAACCGTGATTGTTTCTACTTGGCTCTTATATGCCTTTGGTGTTACAGAGGTCACAAATTTTGGACTTTATTTTATCTCCAAACCGACCTTAGTACTAGCTATTTTGTATAGTATCCTAGCTTGTCTAATCCTGATAAAGCATATTAAAAATTACAACCGCCTAATCCATGGAACGGAAAATAGCTTTAAGAAGAAAAAAGCATAAGCTTTATGAATTTAACATAGGAAAGAGAAGGCTGCCCTTGGGTATGCCTTTTTTTTGCAAAAAAAAAAGCTTGAAAAAGCCTTTATCCTTGATATTGTTTAAACATTTCCTGATAATGTTTTAAAGCCTCAGCAAATCTTTGATAGTGAATAATTTCTCTTTGTCTTAGGAAGGAAAGAGGCGCCAATATTTCAGCATCATCTGTTAAATCCATTAAATGCTCATATCCAGCTCTTGCTTTTGCCTCAGCAGCCATATCCTCATTCAAATCCGTGATAGGGTCTCCTGAGGAAGCGATGTAGGCAACCGTAAATGGATTCCCACTGGCATCGGTAGGGTAGATGCCTAGACCATGGTCCGTATAGTAGGATTCAAAGCCATATTTCTTGATTTCATCAATTGTGGCATCCTTCGTCAAGCCTTTCAGCATGGCTACTAGAATCTCGACATGCGCAAATTCCTCTGTACCAATTTCTAATAGAAGATTTTGCCCAATCTTATCCGGCATGGTTGGAGCCTGCATCAAATACCGTACTGCAGAGGCCATTTCGCCACCTGGTCCACCAATCGCCGTAATTAATTGCTTCGCAAAGGCTAGATTTTTCTTTGTAATATGCACGGGAAATTCTAGCTTCTTCTCATATGTCCACACAACTATCGTACCTCCCAAGTATTTTTGCGTTCAAGAAAGCCATCAAAGGTTGCAGAACAAGCCTTCAAAGCTCCATACTTCATTTCTACAAAATCACAAAGTTTATCTTTTTCAATATTAACCTTCTTCAAGGTCTCTATAGCTTCTGTGTTTTGTGGATGAGTACATACATAAAGTGTCAATTCTATAGATGCAAAGGTATATACCTGAAGCATAAACATAACCTTTTCTTCTTCGCTTAGGTCGTCTATGCTTGTAACAATAAACTTATAGCCGGAAAACAAATTTTCCCATAAGGAGCCTTTTAAAAAGCCCTTTTCAATATCACTATCTAATAAAAATTCCTGAGAGTTAATTTCTAATGTTTTAATTTCAATCACTCCCATTACCTAATATATGTGTAGGCAGCGAAGGGTTTTGGGCAAAAAGAAAAGCTGATATAAAATCAGCTAATTTCTTTTAAATTATTGAGCAATGATTGCAGAAACTGGACAAACAGATTCACAAACTCCACAATCAATACAAGTATCCGCATCAATGACAGCTTGATCTTCAACAGTGATTGCTGAAACTGGGCATTGTTCAGCACAAGCGCCACAAGCAATACAAGTATCTGTAACAAATCTAGGCATCTTTCTTCCTCCTTTTATTGTTATCTATATTTTATCATTTTTCTTTTTTTTTGTCCACTATTATTATTGTTCGAATTTGAATTTGTAATTTTAGTTGATATTTTCATAAAAAAAGTGTACAATAAAAACTGCTTAAGGAGTGATGGAAAATGACAATTGAGGTTTGGCAGTTTGTTTTAATTTTAATTATAGAGCTAATCGTAGTTGCTTTAGTTACATTTATTTTAGTTAGAAAGCTGTTTGCTAGACAGCTGAAAAAGAATCCACCAATCAATGAAAAGATGATTCGAGCTATGATGACCCAGATGGGACGTACTCCATCTGAAAAGCAAGTACGAGCTGTCATGAAATCCATGGAGGATGCAAAATAATTTAAATGGACAAAAAAGATTGACCAAAAAAGTCAATCTTTTATTTTTTAATACTTCTTCTCTATTCTATCTGCAAAGGCTGTAATGGCATCAGGAAAGAGGGCTGGTAAAGGAAGCTTCTTTCTTTCAAAGTCCTCAATACAGGATAATAGAACTCTTCTTGATAAGCCCTTTGCCTGCTCTAAATTAAACTCACCACCAAAAAAGGCAACCTTAGAATCCTCTGGCAGCAGCGCCTCCATCATCGATAAATAGGTACTTCTCTTATTTACATCAGCCCCAATGATAAAAGCGCTGATTCTACACTTTAAATTTTTCTTTTTTAATTTTTTATAAAATTTTAAAAATTTCTTATTGAATCTTCCCATTCGAACGTTCACTCCAAAAATGAGATCCTCACAAAGGGCATAGTCTAAGAAAAAATCTTTGGTTCCATCATATATAGAACATCCTGAAAGCTGTTCTGCTAAAAGTGTAGCCGCCTTTGCTGTAGTTCCAAGGTTTCCAAAATAAACTATAGCTTTCATCGCTCTATTCTCCCATATCCTTCTAGTAGGGCTAGAACCTCAACAGTTTTAGCGCCTAACCATTTGAGCATAGCACTATCTGCCTCTGGATATCGGGTTGACCCCCAACCAGTTTCCTTTTCCCATAATCCATGACTAGCTCGTTTGTCAATAATTTCATCTAGTTTCTCCTCAACTGCCTGCTGTAATTCAGGGTCAAGCTTTTGACAGTTGGATAAAAAGGAAGGTGCTGAAAAGTGTGGCTCATGAATATGCTTTTTCGCTGCTAGCTTGAGTTTATTTTCAATAATCTCAGCTTCCTCTTTAAAAACATTGGCCTTTCTTAAGGAGCCCAATAGGGAATTAAAGGAAATAAATTCATTATAGGAAAAATCATCCTTTGTTTCTAAATAAGAAAATACATAGCCTAGCTGCTTGAGCGCCTTTTTATAGTATGCCTTAGTCGGTTTAAATAAGGTTAGGCAGAACCCTAGAATGGCAGCCGTTGGATGATATCCCCAAAATGGAATAAAATTTTCATAATAGTTAAATTCTTCACTATGAGCAAAATCATCATTGGTCTTCACTGTAGGATTCCATGCTCCATCAACTAAAGGACAACGATTGAACAAGTAATTGCCAGCCTTATTGGTGATTTCCTCAAAAAGTTCTAAGGAGCAATCTGAAGAGAAATTCAGCATATCTAAGATTCGAAGGGCCTCGTAGGTCTGGTATACACTAGAATTCGGATTATAGCTGTCGATATATAGCCCATTTCCAAAACCGCCATCCCGGTTCATATACATCATAAGACAATCTAAAACAAATTCCTTACTGGACTCCTCTGTCAAAGAATTTAAGATAGCTACATCCATATCTCTGGCCTTATTATACATTTGTCGTTCGATAGTCAAAATATCTTCTTTTGTTAAAGTTTTCATAAAACACCTCTTACTCATTAGCTATACATTCATTTTATAATAAAATGATTTAAAATAAAAGAGAGCATCTCTAATCTTTTACATTATTTTTATTTTCTTCTGACAGCTTTGACTAGAAAAAAAACAAGAATCGTAGTAAAATAAAGGAAACAAGGAAAGGAAAAGGATACGATGAGCCTAATTCTATTTCATTATTATATCATGAAAAGCTGTCAAAGTCGTATCAGCTCCAGCATCACCTTTGATGTAAGCTTAGATAATCAGGTATTTTTTAAATATGCTCTTTTTTACAATGTTCAAAATTTTTATAAGCTTCTAAATCCATTTAAAAAAGATTCTTACCAGCTTTCTAGTAAGATTAAAGGAGAAAAATTCCCGAACTTTTTACTGGAATGCCTAGAAAATGCTTACTACCATTCCAGTGACGAAGAAAAGCTATTTTGTTATACTCTCCTGATGAATCATATCATAGAGAAAAATATTTCTTTTTATATTGAAGCCTTTACCCCAAAAAGAAAATCCAAGGAGTATGTGGAAAAAATGATTGATTCCTACATGTTTCACAAGAATGAAGGAATTTCTCTTTCTAAGATAAATTTAGCAAATTATTTTTTCGATAGTTTCTCCTTAAGTGAGGCTGACTACCACCTACTAGAAAAGCCCATCAAAAGAGTATTTGGCTTCTTTTGTACGAAAAACTACTATAAGGAATGCTACAATTCAGCTCGGATTTATTTTGATTATCTATCAACGAGTAAAACAGGCATAAAAAGAATATTTTATTGGGGATATGATCTTCTTTTCAATCATAGAAAGGGAAAGCCTAAGGCAAAACATTTTTTATATCACAAAAAAATAGATACCTCCCTGTTAAATTTGAATCACTCTACGTTTGAACTAAATGATACCCAAGTCACATACTCCATAGATGAGATGGTTCAATATATAGTCAAAGAGGTTCGTAGAGGCTGTGATATTCTAAATACATATTTTAATAATAAACAAAATCTAAAACCATTTGAGACTTATTTTCATATGAAAATACAAAAAAGCTAAATTTAGTCTATCAAATAAGTATCTTATTGTAAGACAAGCAAATACTATACAAATCTAACATTCTTTTAAAGGAATATAGGCTATGGAAGATGTAAAAACACAAATCTTAAATTGTACGGCGTGTGGAAAATTACCCAAACTAACGGACAATTTCTTACAAATCGGAAAAACAAATTTTATACTTATAGGTGAAAGTCCTGCAAAGGATGGATGGATTGTAAGCAAGAAAGCCTTCTGTACTACCTCAGGTAAATTACAAGGCACTGGAAGAGTCTTGGAGAAGCTTTTAAATACGATTGGACTTTCTATCCCTGATATATATTTTACAGAATGCTGTAAATGCATAATTGAAGATAGAAAAGCCTTAGAAAAGTGCTCAAAGAACTGTATGCCCATACTTTGCAATCAAATCAATCAGCTACCCTGCCAAATCCTTGTGACTATGGGCTTACATCCTACACAGGCAATCTTACAAACCAAAATACAAAGATTTGCAGATGTTGTAGGAAAAGAATTTGATATTCAGCTTGGAACTAAATCCTACAAATTAATACCTATTTATCACCCAAGTCCTTTAAATCCCAAAGGATATAAGGATAATATCGAAATTTTTAATAAAATAAAAAGAACATTTACGGATTGACAAATGTTCTTTTTTTAGGTTTTAAATTCACAACCTCTCTTATTTTTATTGAAAAGTATTGGTATTGTTAGGACTATGTGCTTTGATTAAAAAACATAATTCTTTCTCCAACCAAAGTTGGATAAGATAGCGTAAAGCCATTGGCTAAATCCTCCTTTGCAGTTTGCATTCTGCCCTTAATAAGGATAGGCTGTCCCTTCTTCAAATGATCTAAAGCATAGTCGATTAGATAGTCCCAAAAAACAATGGTGAAAAAATCTGTCTCATATTCTCCCTTAGAATTTTGAAAGCCTCGAGATACGGCAAGCTTTACATTCATCACTCGTTTTCCTTCTCCTAGCTCCTTGACCTCAGGTTCCTTTACAAGACGTCCCATCAGCATGAAGTAATTATACATGGTTCACCTCCCTATAACCAGTTTAGACTCATGGATGTGTTATATAATTTAAAAAAATGTTCCTCCTTTCAAGCTGGGTTATATCAAGAAATTTGGAAGGTGTCCAATTTCTAATTTCGTAACAAAGAGAAAAATGGTTTTACCAATAAATATAAATCTACAGAAAAAAATAAAAAGAGATGATGTTTTAGCTTCATCTCTTTTCAATTCCTTCAAAAAACGATTCTTTTCCTTTATTTTTCACTTTTTTTACAAATTGCCTTCAGATACATTCCCTTGTGAAAATAGGAGATATACCCTCCAAAATCAGTTATTGTCAGCTTTTTATACGTTTCTATTTCCTTAAAATAGGAAATATTTTCTAAGGCCAAGGATAAAATTTCGTCTCCTAAATACTCAATAGAATCCAAATCAGCAATCGCTTTTGCCTTTAGGTGACGTAAATAAAAGTCTAGGATTTCCTCATCCAAATCTACAGCCTGAAGACTAGAAAGCTTTTCTTCAACAAGGCTTAAAAACATTTCAGGTTGATTGGTTGTTGTCGAAACAACTACATAGCCAGCCTCCTCTAATGTCATTGCATAATAGTCTATATCTGCCGTAAAGGTCTTCTTTTTATAAAGTTCCTGGTAAAAGGGGGCCATAGGCGAAAATAGACAATCTAAAATACCAATCATATAATTACAAAATAAAGGAATTTGATTGGTCACAGGCATTCTTATCGCAAGTGTGGCTATCGTTTGCTCAACCTTGCCCTCATAGACAAAATCACTAGAAGTCTTTTTAGACTTCACTCTTGAACACACCTTAGGCATCCCTCTTTTAAGAGAAAGTTTATGTAAGGCTCCTTCGATTGCTGCAAAAACTTTTTCCTTTGGTTCATGGGAAATAATCACAAGGTAAGAATTATCGGTGGTATAAAAGGTATCATAAGCAGACTGCATATCCTCTAGAGTAGTTTGAGCAACACTCTCTACTGTCCCTGCAACATTGGCAGAAAGAGGATCCCCAGGATAAAGGGAGGAAAGGATTTTTTTATTAAATCCAGAAACAGCCACATCCTCATACATTTTTATTTCTGCTTGAATGATACTTTTTTCCTTTTCTACATCTTCTCTAACAAAATATGGCGTAAAAAACATGCTCAGCAATATTTCTAAAGGCTCATATATTTTTTCCACAGTACTAAAGTAATAAATGGTCTTGTCGGTTGTCGTATAGGCATTGGCTGTGGCATTCACCCTAGCAAAAGCCTCAATCGCATCCCCATCTGGCATTTGAAAGAGCTTGTGCTCTATAAAGTGGGCAAGCCCCTCTTTTGACAGAACCTTTTCCTGACCAGCATAATACTCTAAATCCGCGCTTCCAAACTTCACACCTATTCCTGCATAGCTTTTATAAAAATCCTTTTTGTAGACATAGATAACCTTCAAGCCAGATTTTGTCGTATATTCATAGCTATCGTTCAATGGATTCACCCCCATAGACAAAGATAAAGGATTGCCTCATTTTGTGGAATGCCTCTAAAACATCAGCCTTTGTAACCTTATCCAGCTCTTCTAATTCTAGACTAGCCTTAGGACTATCTAAAAAATAGGTATCAGAAAGATAATTTTGAATTGCTGTTTCAATGTAGTCCTTTCCCATTAGATTGGCAGCCTTATAGAAGCTTCTAGCCTCCTCAATTGAGAAATCCCCAGCTTCTAGGAGCTGGAAGACCTCTTCCATAGCTGAAAGAGCCTTCGCATAATCCTTTGGATGCAGGATTGCAGATAAAATTAATATTCCTGTGGCCCCCAAATATATGGTGTTGATGGAATAGCATAATCCATATTTTTCTCTAACAATTTTAAATAATAGGGAGGAAGCCTGACCACCTAAGATATAATTTAAGAACATCATCGGATAATAAAGCTTATCATCAGCATATACTCCTAGCTCATAAATGATTTCTACATAGCATTGTTCAGAGGCTAAGGGTAGATGGCAGAAAGCCTCAGGAGTACCTCTTTCCTTAAAATGATAGTTCCTCTTTGGCGTTAAAGTTATCTTCTGCTCTTCTAATTTTTCCTCAACCCTTCCCGAAAGAAAGCTGATGGTTTCCTCATCTAATGTTTTTAAGTAATACTGGTATAACTCCAAAGGCGTTATATTCTCTAGTTTCTCTAAGGACCCAAAAGTATTAAAATCACGATTTGTTCCCGCAAAATAGGTAGAGATAGCCTTTTTAAAGGCCATAGCCTGCATATTTTCTTCTCTAGAAAGTAAATCACTTTCATATATTTCATACGCACGAGCAAATAAACCTTTGACTGCCTGTTGCCCCCTCATCACTGGCTCAACAAAGGCATTAAAATACTTTTCTAATGCGTCAATGGTATAGTCTTTATCCTCAATAAACGTAGGGTCAGCTGCAACCAAGGAATATTCTATCACACTATAGGAACCAAAACTAGTCAAATTCACCTTAAACTTCGCATCATAAAGATATCCCAAAATATGGTTCATTTTCGCTTCCGTTGGATAGGATTTACAGGCTAACTCTTGGTAGTAACAGAGTAGATTTCGAATGGTTTGCTCCTCTTTCACCATCCTCTTAACCCGATATTTTTTAAAAATAACTCTATGAAATTTTTCCTGTCTTAGACATATGTCCATGGTATCATCCTTTTCTTTTCATATAAAAAAAGAAGAAAAACTTCTTCTTTTATTTTCCTGCTAGAGCTAAAGCTATTTTCATCATATTTGTAAAGGAATTCTGACGTTCTTCACTTGTCGTCACCTGATGATCGATGAAGGAGTCAGAAATTGTTAGTAAGCAGGCAGCCTTTTTACCGCTTGCCTTTGCATTTGCAAATAATGCAAAGCTCTCCATTTCTACACATTTACAACCATATTTTTCTCTGACATTCTGCCAACGCTTTGGATCATTGGAATAAAATACATCGCTGGAATGAACCTTCGCCTCTTTTAAAGGAATTCTAAGATCCATCGCCGCCCTACGAAGCTTATTATTGACAGATGCTGTACTCTTTAAGGATTTTCCACGAATTCCAAATGCCGTTTTAGCAAAGGTTGATTCTGAAAAAGCCTCTGTAACAAGAACAGTATCGTAAACCTCTAAGGATGCATCATAGGATCCAGCAGAACCAATTCGGATGATGGTCTCCACTCCATAAAAGTTATAAAGCTCATAAGAGTAAATTCCAATGGAAGGCATACCCATACCTGAGCCCATCACAGAAATTCTTTTTCCCTGATATCTTCCAGTATAGCCAAACATATTTCTTGTTGTATTGAAGCATATGACCTCAGTCAGGAAGGTATCAGCAATAAACTTTGCCCGTAAAGGATCACCTGGCATTAAAACGGTCTTTGCAATTAATCCCTCATCGGGACATGCGATATGTGGTGTAGGTATATTACTCATTTGCGTATTCCTCCATAATCTTTGCTCCACAGCTACAGCCAATCCGGTCTGCTCCTGCAGCAATCATTTCCTCAAAGGTATTCTTATCCCGAATTCCACCAGCCGCTTTAACAAGGGCTTTTCCATCTACGGTCTTCTTCATCAGCCGAACATCTTCTAACGTAGCGCCGCCTGTACCAAACCCTGTAGAAGTCTTAACAAAATCCGCTTTGGCCTGAACCGCAGCCTTGCAAGCCTCTACCTTTTCCTCATCTGTTAAGTAGCAGCATTCAATAATTACCTTCACCAATACACCCTTGGCAGCCTCTACTACCGCCTTGATATCCTCATATACATATTCCCAGTTGTGTGCCTTAGCCATTCCAAGGTTGATGACCATATCAATCTCATCCGCACCATCCTGAATCGCACGTGTCGTTTCATAGGCCTTGACATCGCTTGGGGTAGCCCCTAATGGGAAACCAACCACTGTACATGTGAGTACATCTGTATCCTTTAAAAGCTTATGGGCAAGGCTTACATTACTTGGGTTTACACATACAGATGCAAAATGATGAGCATTAGCCTCATTACAAAGTTTTAATATGTCATCATAAGTAGCTGTCGCCTTTAAATTGGTATGATCAATGTATTTAGATTTTTCCATACTATTATTTTCCTTTCTATTTTTAATTTTTATTCATTAAATATCTAAAATTTCGTTTAAATAAATTTCTCTAAGCTCGACCGTAAGGGGCGCAAATTTCGTCTTTTGAATAATTTTTTTTAATTTTCCCATACTTTTAGCATCAACCATTCGAATGGAACCATATCCATCAATCGTTTTAAAAAGCTTTTCCGCCTTTAAAACAAGCTCGTCCATCGCAATATATTTTCTGTACTTTGGATCGTTGAAATAAAAAATATCAATTCCTGGGGGAATGATAAAGGGGGTATCCCCATCCCAGGACATACAGACAAAGGCAGTCCTAGACTTATCCGTACGCATGAAGAAATAATCGGAAATTTGAACCTTATTCTTGTCTAATAAAACCTCAAGCTTAGGCTTTCTTAAAATGTAATTATAAATTTGAGATAGACTGGCAGGGTCAATTCTACTGAAGCGGGATATTTCATCCTCATTTTTATTCTTATAGGCATTCTTCCATATTTCAAAGGTCTTTGCCAGAGTGTTTTTTCTAAAGACCACGACATCCTCATAGGATTCATTGTAAATTGCAAATTTAAACATCTTTGCAATTTCTTCTGCGATGTCTAAAATCAATTCAACGCTATACGTAGGTAGAGTAATATCAAATTCCACTCTGAAATTCACATCAAAATACTTTGGATTCAATCGTTCAAGATGAGGAACTGCACTTTTTGAGGACAAAATAAAATGTGCCTTAAAATCCAAAATAGGATGATGATAGATAAAATCACGGTCATCTCCCTTCTTTTCTATTGAAATATTAGGATTGGCCTGAAAAAAGGTCAGCAAGTCTGTTCTATCGAAAACTCTTGTTCCTTCTTTCAGATAAAAAAATCTGAATAGCATCCTACTTCACCACCTGCACTGCTTTCATTATTTTACCATTTTTATGATAAATTGTCAAAATGTTCCCAAAAGAAAGAAAAAGATGCTCCTACTTTCGTAAAAGCATCTAAAATTATTTATTTCAAATCCACTATTTTTTGGCATCTTGGGCATAATCCATTGGTGTTGATGCTTGGAACAATCATCCAACAACGTTCACAGGTTTCTCCTTCTGCCTTGGTGACCTCCACATGGAAGGTAGCCCCCTCTTTCAGCTCTAGCATAGAAACGATAAGAACCTGCGCTGGATCAAAATCTAGACTCGTAAATACCTGCTTGGCTTCCTCATCTAATGTGATAACCAGCTTCGCATTGAAGCTCTTACCAATCATTTTAGAGGCTCTTGCCTCCTCTAAGGCCTTTAGGATGCTATCCCGATACTGCATAAATTTATCAAACTGCTTCTCTAGAGGATCCTCAACCACAACCGCATCAGGCATATCTGTTAGATAGATATCCTCTGCTTCCTTAGTAGAAAGTAGGTCATAGGCCTCACTCATTGTATGAGGTAGAATTGGAGATAACAGCTTTAGAAGGGCCATTAAAATCTCGTAGAATACCGTTTGACAGGATAATCTCTTTTGACTAGTTGGATGCTCAATATACAAAATATCCTTAGTAAAATCTAAATAGAATGCAGAAAGGGTATTTGCGATATAGGCATTCGTTGCTCGGTAGACTTCACCAAAATCAAAGTTATCATAGTGCTTCTTGAACTCCTCAATAAATCGTTGGAGCTTAATATGCATATACTTGTCTACAGAGGTAAGCTTCTCATAGGGAAGACTATCAGCCGGGTTAAAATCAGAGGTGTTTGCCATTAGGAATCGAATCGTATTTCTAATTTTACGATAGGATTCAGATACCTGCTTTAAAATATCCTTGGATAGTGGCATGTCTGCACGATATTCAATAGAGGCAACCCACAATCTTAAAATATCGGCACCATATTCGTTACAGGTCTTAATTGGATCGACTGTGTTTCCTAAGGATTTGGACATCTTTCTTCCTTCTCCGTCTAAAGTGAAGCCATGAGAAACAACTGTCTGATAAGGTGCCACCCCTGTTGTTGCAATCGCAGTAATCAATGAGGAATTGACCCAGCCTCTATACTGGTCAGAGCCCTCCAGATATAAGTCTGCTGGATAAGAGATTCCTCTTCTCTTCAGAAGCATATAGGAAGACCCACTATCAAACCAAACATCCATGATATCTGTCTCTTTTTTAAATAGACCATTTGGACTACCTGGATGAGTAAAGCCTTCTGGAAGTAATTCTTTTTCATCCTTCAAAAACCAAATATTAGAGCCGTATTGGCCAAATAAATCTGCAATATGAGCCAGTACCTTTTGGTCTAAAATGGCTTCTCCGTTTTCAGCATAGAAAATAGGAATTGGCACACCCCAGGCTCTTTGTCTAGAAATACACCAGTCGTGACGATCCTTAATCATATTCGAAATACGAACCTCTCCCCATTTTGGATTCCAATTCACACCCTGAATCGCCTTAAGGATATCCTCCTTGATTGGATCAATGGAGGCAAACCACTGAGGAGTAGCTCGGAAAATGACAGGCTTTTTGGTACGCCAATCATGAGGATAGCTGTGGCAAATTTTTACCGTTTTTAATAGACAGCCACAGGACTCCATATCCTTCATAACCTCTTCATTACAAACACTATAGAATAATCCCTGATACTTACCAGCCTCTGCGGTCATATATCCCTTAGAATCCACAGGACATAAAATATCTAGCCCATATGTCTTTCCAACCATAAAGTCATCCTCACCATGACCAGGAGCTATATGAACTAATCCTGTACCATCGGAGGTTGAGACATAGTCTCCAAGAATACATGGAGAAACTCGGTCATATAAAGGATGCTTATAGGTAAGTCCCTCTAATTCCTTTCCTTTAAATAACTTTAAAATATTAACCTCACCAAGCTCTAATAGCTCTGTTAACTTTTCCTTTAACTCTAGACCAAAAATAAATTTACCCTTGGCAGTGTCTGCTAGCACATACTCAATTTCAGGTCCTGCACATACTGCCAAATTGGCAGGAAGGGTCCAAGGCGTCGTCGTCCATACCAAGAAGGAGGCTCCTGCAAGCTCAGCATTATCTACGATAGGAAGCTTAAAATAAATCGAAAAATCTTCCTTATCCTGATATTCTATTTCAGCCTCTGCCAAAGCAGATTCACTAGAAGGTGACCAATATACAGGCTTTAAGCCCTTATAGATTAAGCCACGCTCTGCCATCTTGGCAAATACCAAAATCTGATCTCTTTCAAAGTCATGCTGCAAAGTAATATACGGATGCTCAAAATCACCTAAAACTCCTAAGCGTTGAAAGCCAACTCTCTGTCTTTCCACCTGCTTATAGGCATATTCCTCACATAGCTGTCGAAATTCAGCTGTTGTTTTTTCCTTACGATTTACTCCAGCCTTCTGTAAGGCATTTTCAATTGGAAGACCATGAGTATCCCAACCAGGAATATATTCTGCCTTAAAGCCGTTCATGTTCTTATATCGAACTACAAAATCCTTTAAAATTTTATTTAAGGCATGTCCTAAATGGATATCTCCATTAGCATAGGGAGGTCCATCATGTAACGTATATTCCCGTTTCCCCTCATTCTTTCTTATCACCTGATGATAAAGATCCATTTGATTCCACTTGTCCTGAATTTTTGGTTCTTTATTATTTAGATTGCCTCGCATTTCAAAATCTGTTTTTCCCATAAATAGGGTATCCTTGTAATCCATACATTTTCCTCCTAAAAAAATAAAAAACGTCCTATCAAAGGACGCAAATCTCACGTGGTACCACCCTTGTTCAAGGAATATTCTTCCAAGCACTCATTTCTCCTTAACGCGGACTCTTTCCTACGGATATACTTTGCATATATCATCTCCGTTAGTGATCTAAGCTATCTGTATCTCCTGTCTTCCACCAGCCAACAGGTCTCTATTCACCACAAAACAGCTCCGTCTAACATCTTTGATTTTCCTTTACTATGATACAACAAAATATTTAAAAAGTAAATAAATATTTCATTATTTTATGATATACTATGGATGGTGATAGTATGCATTTTAAAAAGGTAAGCACAATTTTAAATCAACAAAACGGATTAAATTTATATCGAGGCTGTGAGCATGGCTGTATCTACTGCGATTCTAGAAGCAAGTGCTATGGCATGGATCATGACTTTGAGGACATTGAGGTCAAGGAAAATGCGTTAGAGCTTTTAGAAGAGGAATTGAAAAGGAAACGCAAGAAGGTCATCCTCTCTACTGGTTCTATGACAGACCCTTATATCCCTTTAGAGCAATGTCTTAATATGACAAGAGGAATGCTAGAACTTGTTTATAAATATGGGCATGGTGTTCATATCCAAACCAAATCCTCTTCCATTTTAAGAGATTTAGATTTGTTAAAAAAGATAAATAAGCAAGCAAAGACTCGAATTTCTATCACTTTAACAACAACCGATGAGGCTCTATGTAAAATTCTAGAACCCAATGTTTCTACGACCAAGGAGAGGTTTCAAACCTTATGTAAATTACAAGAGGCAGGCATTGATACCTATGTATGGCTATCTCCCATTCTGCCCTTTATCAATGATTCCTTAGATAATTTAAGAGGAATTTTAGCCTATTGTAAGGAAGCAAAGGTAAAAGGAATTATCTGTTTCGGCTTTGGGCTGACACTGAGAGAAGGAAACCGGGAATACTTCTATCAGATGCTAGATGCTCATTTTCCTAAAATAAAAAGGGAATACATTAAGAAATTTGGCAATGCCTATGAATGTAATTCCCCATATCATAAATATCTTATGGATTATTTTATTAATTTTTGTAAGGAAAATCAAATCCTTTATAAAATAGATGAAATATTCAAAGAGCTTCATACCTTATATGAGGATGACGCGTATGAACAGCTAAGCTTATTTTAGCTGTTTTTTTTCAACCCAGACCTTAATTCTATTACTATTGACATAATTAAATATTGTATGACCAATCATTTCATCCTCTTCAACTTCTAAAAAAGAATCATAAACATCTTCAAGCATTACAATGAAATAGCTATGATAAACTCCATAATTTTTATTTCATCTTGGGCAAACCTTGGATATCTTTTGGAACCATCTGGATAAATTTCTGCTGCCATCTCAAAATATCTAGAATTAATAATTTGTTTTTCCGCTTTTTCATCTAATGTATTCAGTGAAATATTGTTGTTATGATAAAATGCTATTTCCTTAATGTCATTATCATCAAGTAATTTTTGATGGTATGCCTCTTTCAGTTCCCAAAACTGTCCTAAATTTTCTTCTGTTCTGCAGCCAGTAAGAATAAAACTTATAAGTATAAATGTCATTAATAACAGCATTGTATACATTTTTTCACCATAGAATCATCACCACCCTAAGTATATATAAATCAGATAAAAAATAATCTGCTTTGATCATTTATCTATCCTTATTTTAACAAATTTCTTATTCTTATTCAATCACTAAGAGTGAATATAAAGCTTCTAATTCTTTTAAACTTATATAAAAAATCTATCAGCAAAACTGATAGACTCTTTATATTTATTCTAATTCAAAGGCACCCGTATATAATTGATAATAGGTTCCCTTTTGCTGAATTAAATCTATATGGCTACCTCTTTCAATGATTCTTCCGTGGTCTAAAACCATAATACAATCTGAATTTTGAACGGTAGATAAGCGGTGCGCAATTACAAATACCGTTCTTCCCTCCATCAACTGGTCAGTTCCCTTTTGAACTAGGCTTTCTGTACGAGTATCAATGGAGGAGGTTGCCTCATCTAAAATCATTACAGGAGCATCCGCACATGCAGCTCTAGCAATGCTTAAAAGCTGGCGTTGTCCTTGGCTCAGGTTAGCACCATCTCCTGTAAGCATAGTTTGGAAGCCTTGTGGGAGTCTAGTGATAAAATCATAGGCATTGGCAATTTTTGCAGCCTCATAGACCTCTTCATCTGTAGCATCCAGTCTTCCATATCGGATATTTTCCATAACCGTTCCTGTAAATAGGTTGGTGTCCTGGAGGACAATACCTAGACTTCTTCTCAAATCATCCTTTTTTATATTGGATATATCAATTCCATCATAGAGGATGGTTCCCTTTTGAATATCGTAGAACCGATTGATTAAGTTGGTTATGGTTGTTTTACCAGCACCTGTAGCCCCAACAAACGCAATTTTTTGGCCAGGGTTTGCAAAAATATTTACAGAATGTAAAACAATTTTCTCAGGATAATACCCAAAATCCACATCCTGAAGCTCTATATCTCCTGCAAGCCTTCTATATTCTAGGCTTCCATCTAGATTTTGTATTTTCCAAGCCCATAGATTAGAGCGCTCTTTTGTCTCTACAAGTCCTTCTTCGGTTTCTAAAGCATTTACTAAAGTGACATATCCCTCATCACTTTCTGGCTCTTCAGAGAGTAAATCTAGGATACGCTGCGTACCTGCCATAGCCATCGCAATCATTGAAACCTGCTGAGAAATATTAGATACACTTTGGCTAAACTGCTTAGACATTGGCAAGAATGCGATAATGATGGACATCGACATAGCGCTAATCCCTGTAACTGAGACATTAGGCAAAGCTAATATATAGAAGACGACACCAATGATAGAAATGATAGAATATTGAATATTTCCTATATTTCCTAAAATTGGCATAAGGATATTCGAAAAATGGTTTGCATTCTTGGTATCCTCAAAGAGCTCCTCATTGATTTTATCAAAGTCAGCTTTCGCTTCTTCCTCATGAGAAAATACCTTAACCACCTTAGCTCCATGCATCATTTCTTCGATGAAGCCCTCTGTTTTACCGGTTGTAATCTGCATCTTCATAAAGAACTTTGCAGATTTCCCACCAATCCTGCCAGTGACAAGAAGCATAGCAATAGCGCCAATCATCACAACCAAGAATAGCCATACACTATAGGTTAGCATGATTGCAACGGCAAACAGCATACTTAAAATCGTAGATAAACATTGGGGTAGAGATTGACATACGAACTGCCGTAAGGCATCCACGTCATTCGTATAATGGCTCATGATATCTCCATGCTGGTGGCGGTCAAAATACTTGACAGGAAGCTGTTCCATCTTGTTAAACATTTCTAACCGAATTTTATTTAAAAAGCCCTGTCCTATGACAGCCATAATTTGATTATAGACGATGGAGGATAAAAATCCTACACTATATACAATCAGCATCGAAAGCATTATCTTCATAATATCTGGCTGAATTTGAGTAAACAGCTCTTGACTTCCCTGATTGTCCTTCATTGCTGATTCAATTACTGAAACAATTTGCTGAATAAAAATACTAGAAGCTATCGTGCTTACCGCGGATAAAATTAAACAAAGTAGGACGATACAGCACTGAATTTTATAGGCTTTAAATAGGCGTTTAACAATAGGGACAAGAGTCTTAAAATTAATTCTTCGCTTCTTCATTTTGACCATCCTCCTTCTTGTTTTGTAGCGTATAAATCTCCTGATAGATAGGATTATTCTCAACAAGCTCCTCATGGGTACCCATACCCACAATTCGACCACCATCTAAAACTAAAATCAAATCAGATTCTTCAATGGAAGAAATTCTTTGAGCAATGATTAGCTTGGTCGTATTCGGTATGTTTTCCTTAAAGGCCTTTCGAATTAAGGCATCTGTCTTCGTATCTACTGCACTAGTGGAATCATCTAAAATCAAGATTTTAGGCTTCTTCAATAGTGCTCTAGCAATACATAATCTTTGTTTTTGCCCACCAGAAACGTTGGTTCCACCCTGTTCAATATGGGTATTATACTTGTCTGGGAACTGCTCTACAAACTCATCTGCACAGGCAAGTCTGCATACCTCTTGAACCTCCTCTAAGGTGGCATCCTCTTTTCCCCAACGCAGGTTTTCTAAAATAGTACCTGAAAACAACACATTTTTTTGGAGTACTACCGCAACGTTATCTCGCAGGGTTTTCAAATCATATTCCTTTACATTTCTATCTCCGACAAGCACCTCACCAACTGACGTATCATATAATCTAGATAAGAGATTGACAAAGGTTGTTTTAGAAGAGCCCGTTCCACCTAAAATACCAATCGTTTGCCCAGATTTAATCTTTATATTCACATCAGCTAAGGCATATTTTTCAGCCTCAGAGGAATACTTAAAGGAGACATTTCTAAACTCGATATCTCCATTTTCCACCTCAAATATGGGATGCTCTGGATTTTGAATGGTACTTTCCTCCTTCAATACCTCAACAACACGTCGCATAGAGGTGATAGATAAGGATAGCATAACAAATATCATCGAAAGCATCATCAGACTCATTAAAATCTGGGTCCCATAGGTAATGATTGCTGAAATATCTCCTATCCCAAGCTCTGTTTGATTCGTAGTTACAATATAATAGCCACTTAGAAAGGACACAAGCATTAGGGAAAGGTACATAAAAAACATCATTACAGGCTGATTCCAAGCAACAATGCGCTCTGCCTTGACAAAGTCATGACGAACCTCTTCTGCAGAGTTTTTGAACTTCTTTTTTTCATAATCCTCTCGCACATAGGTCTTTACTACTCGAATTCCCTTAATATTTTCCTCTATGGAAGCATTTAGCTTGTCGTATTTATTAAATACCTTATCAAATACAGGCATAGCTAGCTTTATAATTAAAAATAAAAGTAAGGCTAGCACAGGAATAATCATCACATAAATCAGGGCTAGCTTCGTAGAAATTACAAAGGATAATACGATGGAAAAAATCATCATCAAGGGAACTCTTACTGCCAGACGAATGATCATTCCATAGGCCATCTGAATATTTGTAATATCGGTGGTCATTCTAGTTACTAAACTCGCAGAGGAGAATTTATCGATATTCTCAAAGGAAAAGTCCTGAGATTTATAGAACAAATCCTTTCTAAGATTCTTTGCAAAACCAGCGGACGCAATCGCACCATAGCTTCCAGATAAAACTCCAAACAATAAAGAAATAAAGCCTAAGCCCACAATTCCAAGACTAAGCCAAATAATCAAGGTCGTGTCTGGCTGGTCTGCCTGGGCCTTCTTTAGAATGAAGGACATTACTAAGGGAATTAAGCATTCCATAACTACCTCTAATGCTACAAAAAGAGGCGTCAAAATGGAAGCAAGCTTATATTCTCTAATACTTTTCTTTAGTACCTTAATCATGTCTCTTTTCCTCCTTCAAATTTTCCTTAATCTTATTCAATAGTCTTACGAACTCCACCAGTTCTTTTTCAGAAAAGCCCTTTACTAATCCTTTCTCAAATAAGGCAAGCTCTTCTTCTAGCTGCTCACATAGAGCAAGTCCCTTTGAGGTGATAGAAACAAGCCTACTTCTACTATCTGTTACTAAGGCTTCTCTTTTAATCCAATCCATCTTTTCCATTCTAGATAGAACTGTAGAGGCGGG